>NZ_JBHWUW010000001.1:0-254529 GCF_042737245.1 Streptomyces sp. NPDC060002 | reverse complement strand
TCCCCCCCCGTTCTTGATTGTGTGCCCCCGGCGCGCCGGTCGCCGCGGGGCCCTCCCCCCCCCTAACCCCCGGCCCCCCCCCGGCCCCGTCCCCCCATTCCCCGCGGCCCCCCCCCCGGCCGGGACGGCGGGCTGATGCGCCGACATGTCGTCCCGCGGTATCGAGGCTAGGAGAGCGAGGGTGTCGTCGGCGTCCGGCAGGGAGCCGGCGGCTGCGTCGACTTCGGGCGTCGTGCGGCGCCTCGACGTAGACCCGGAGCCGACGGCAGGGTCAACCTCCGGTTGACTCGTCAACCCGAGGGGGCCGGGGGGAGGTCACCGACGGCCGGACGCACGCTGTCCCGGCGTCGTCATGCGGGGTAGGGCGTGGCCTCGCGTGCCGTACGCAGCGCGCCCGCCCACCAGGCCAGTTGATCGAAGAGGGTCTTGGCGTACCCGGGGACCTGTGGGTCGAGCGGACGGCCGTCCTGCCACGCCGTGTAGTAGTTCGGAAAGGCCAGACCGTCGCGGATGGTCACCGCGTGCAGTTCGGTCAACACGTTCTCCAGGTGCAGCACCGCGTGCCGGCCGCCCGCCGCGCCCCCGTAGCTGACGAAGGCGACGGGCTTGGCCGTCCACTGGGTGAAGTGCCAGTCGATGGCCGCCTTCAGCGAGGCGGGGTAGCTGTGGTTGTACTCCGGCGTGACCACGATGAACGCGTCGGCGCTCTCCAGCGCCGATGTCAGCGTCGCCATTCCGGCCGGACGGGGGTAGTCGTCGCCGGCGTACTTCGGCGAGGCCGCGGGGAGCGTGAGCGGGATGTCGATCTCGGCCAGATCGACGACGTCCACGTAGAAACCGGCGTGCAGGCGCGCCTGTTCGGCGATCCACGCGGCCACGACCGGGCCGAACCGTCCCTCCCGGACGCTCCCGACGATGATCGCCAGACTGTGCTTGTCGTTGTCCATGCGCACCACGATCGGGCCGCGCCGTGGCCGCAGCCAGACCGTGCTCAGGCTGGCCCCCGCAGGGCCACGCTGAGCACTGCGCTCTCGGCGGACCGCGTCCTATGCTCCTCGTATGGGCACGCCGTTGGGGGATTTCGTCCGGGCCAAGCGCGACAGCATCCAGCCGCAGTCGCTCGGGCTGCCCGATCACGGCCGCCGCCGGTCACCCGGGCTGCGGCGCCTGGACCTCGCCGCGCGGGCCGGCATCAGCGTCGAATACCTGACCCGCATCGAGCAGGGCCGTGACCGCCGCCCCTCGGTGGCGGTGATCCACGCGCTCGCCGACGCTCTCAGCCTCGACCCCTCGGAACGCGACCACCTGCGCTACCTCGCGAAGATCACCGGCGGCGAATGCTCCGCTCACCCCCAGCCCTCACCACCGCGCCGACAGGTGCGACCGTCGGTGCGGGAGACCCTCCGCCTCCTCGAACCGGGCATCGCCATGGTCACCAACCGGCTGGGCGACGTCCTCGCCCACACCGGCGCGTTCGCGTCGGTGACCGGCGCGGCCGGACTGCTCGACGGCGACGCCCCGAACCTCACCCGCTACGTCTTCACCGACGCCCGCGCCCGCACGTTCTTCGCCGACTGGGACGACATCGCCGACGAGCAGGCGTTCGACCTGTGGCTCGCACCGTCCGCCGAGAACTCAGCCTGGCTCACCGCGCAGCTCGCGGCCCTCGCCGGACCCGACTTCACCCGCCGCCGGAACCGCCACGTGGTTCCCCGACGTGGCATGCTCCGGCTCGACCACCCCTCCGCGGGCGCACTCCGGCTGCGCCGCGAGACGCTCGAACTCGCCGCGGACGCACAACAGCTCATCGTCTTCCTTCCCGCGGACGACAAGACGGCCCAGGCCGTCGAGCAACTCCGCGAACGCCCCCACGGCCGACTCCGCGCCATCTCCTGACCGACGCCGAACACAGCCCCTCGGCACGCCGGGGTCCGACCCGGCCGGAGTCCGGCCGGGCGCCGGCCGGGGCCGGGAGGGTCCGGGGCGGGACCGGGGCCGTGCGGCACCGGTGAAAACCCTGTGGAAGTGGTGTCGGTGGGGCCGCTTATGCTGCCCCGGACGATCACGCGGGACCAGGGGAGGGCGCGGCATGTTCGGCAAGCTGTTCGGCAGGGGTGCGGAGAGACCGGTGGCGGATCCGCACGCCCTTCCCGTCCCGCGCAGACAGAAGAACGGGATGTACACGCTGCGCGCGCTCGGGGACGCGCGGGTGCTCGCGCTGGTGCGGGCCGCCGAGGCCGGCGACTGGGAGGCGGTCAAGGCGGCCCTGGCCCCCTTCGATCTGGGCAGCGACCACCAGGTGCTCGGTGAACTGGCCGACGTGGACGGTGTGCAGGACTGGATCGGGCGGGCCGTAGAGGAGGACAAGGAACACCGGGCGACGGCCCTGCTGATATCGGGGGCCCGCCACATCGTCTGGGGCTGGGAGGCCCGCACCGCCGACCGTGCCGTGAACGTCTCGCAGGAACAGTGGCGGGTCTTCCACGAGCGGCTCCGCATCGCCGAGGAGCAGCTGCTCGAAGCCGCCGAACTACGGCCGGACTGGGTCGCGCCGTGGCGCCGGCTCCTCACCTCGGGCCGTGGCATGTCGTTGGGCCCCGCCGTCAACGAGACCCGGCGCGACGCCGCGCTGCGCCGCGACCCGCTCGACCTGGACACCCACGTCGAGTGGGTGTCGCAGTTGCAGCCCCGTTGGAGCGGCAGGCCGGGACAGGCCCTGGCGTTCGCCCAGGACGCGGCCTCCCGCGCCCCGCACGGGCACCGCCTCGGCTGTGTGATCGCCATCGCGTACATCGAGGAGTGGGTGGAGTCGGATCGCGGGGACTACCTCGCGACCTCCGAGATCCAGGCACAGTTGCGGGAAGCGGCCGACCACAGCATCCTGCACCCCGCCTACGCCTGGCGTCCGGGCTGGCAGCAGGACTTCAACATGTTCGCCATGGCACTGTCGTTGTCCGGTGAACGCCACACGGTCCGGCGCGTCTTCCGCACGCTGGACGGCGCCTTCACCGCCTGGCCGTGGAAGTACTTCGAAGAGCCCGAGAAGCAGTTCGCGCGCTACCACCGCCGTGCTGCCTGAGCACCCGCCGGCCCCCGGCGCCGCCTGCCCGCCACCCGTCGCCCCTTCCACCCCGGACTGCCCGATGACTCTGCCCGACACCGCCGTTGACCCGGCCGGCGCCGACCGCACCTTCCAGGTGGATCTGCGCGGCCTCGTCGAACTCCTCTCCCACCACCTCTACTCCAGCCCTCGCGTCTACCTGCGTGAACTGATGCAGAACGCGGTGGACGCGCTGACCGCCCGGCACGGCCTCGAACCGGCCGTACCCGCGGGCGCCTTCGGCATCCGCCTGTACGCCGACGGCTCCGTGGTCCGCGTCGAGGACGACGGCGTCGGCCTCACCGAGGCCGACGTGCACACCTTCCTCGCCACGATCGGCCGCAGCAGCAAGCGCGCCGAGGGCATCGCCGAGCAACGCGGCGACTTCATCGGCCAGTTCGGAATCGGCCTGCTCTCCTGCTTCCTGGTCGCGGACGAGATCCACGTCCTGAGCCGTTCCGCCCGCACCCCCGACGCCCCCGCCGTGGAGTGGCGCGGACGCGGCGACGGCAGTTACACCGTCCGCACCCTGCCCGCCTCCGCCCGCCCCCGGCCCGGCACCACCGTCACGCTGACGCCGCGCGCCGACGCGGCCGAGTGGACCCGCCCGGCACAGGTGCACGCGCTGGCCCGGCACTTCGGCTCCCTGCTGCGCCACCCGCTGACCTTCGACGACGGCACGGGCGGCCCGGGCGCGTCCGTCAACCCCGAGACCGCACCCTGGGCGCGTACGTACCCCACGCCGGGAGCCCGTTCCCGTGCGCTGGCCGCGTACGGCACGGACGTCTTCGGGTTCACGCCGCTGGACACCATCGAGCTGGACCTGCCGGCCGTCGGCCTCAAGGGCATCGCGTGCGTGCTGCCCGAGACGGTGCCGGCCGGACGCCGCCACGGTCACCGCGTGCACGTCAAGGGGATGCTGCTGTCCGAGCAGGCCGAGGAGATCCTGCCCGAGTGGGCCTTCTTCGTCCGCTGCGTCGTCGACGCCGAGAGCCTGCGCCCGACGGCGTCCCGTGAGTCCCTGTACGAGGACGACACGCTCGCCGCCGTCCGCGACGCCCTCGCCGATCGGCTGCGCACGTGGATAGCCCGGGCCGCCGCCAGCGATCCGGACCTGCTCGCCCGCTTCCTCCAGGCCCACCACCTGGCCGTGAAGTCGCTCGCGGTGCACGACGACGAGATCCTGCGGATGCTGCTGCCCTGGCTGCCGTTCGAGACCACCGACGGGCACGCCACCCTCGACGAGTTCGCGCGCACCCACCGCACCGTGCTCGTGACGTCGAGCGTGGAGGAGTTCCGGCAGGTCGCGGCGATCGCCTCGGCCGCCGGGCTCGGCGTCGTCAACGGCGGCTACACCTACGACCGCGAACTGGTCCACCGGCTGCCCGAGATCAGGCCCGAGGCCGTCGTCGCCGACCTCGACCCGGCGACCCTCACCGCCCACCTCGACCCCGTCGACCGGGAGACGGAACTCGCCGCCGCCTCCTACCTCGCCCTGGCCCGCGACGCCCTCGCCGTCTTCGACTGCGACGTCGCACTGCGCACCTTCCAGCCCGCCTCCGCCCCCGCCCTCCTCGTCGACAGCCGCGAGGCCCGGCACGAGCGCACCCGCTCCCAGCTCGCCCGTGAGCAGGAGGGCGGCGTGTGGGGCGACATCCTGGGCGCCCTGCGCCAGGAGGCGCCGCGGGCCCAGCTGATCCTCAACCAGCTCAACCCGCTGGTGCGCACCGCCGTCACCATCGACGAGCCCGAGCTGGCCCGCACCAGCGCCGAAGCCCTCTACGGGCAGGCCGCGATGCTGTCCCGGCGCCCGCTGAGGCCCGCCGAATCGAGCCTCATCAACCGCTCCTTCCTCGACCTGCTCGCCCACGCCCTCCGCAAGGACAGCTGACGATGCCGACCGCACCCGCACCCCAGAACACCGACGAGCTGTTCCAGGCGCTCCAGGAGAACGACCAGCGCCCCTACGGGCGGACCCGCACCGTCACCGCCGAGGAACTCGTCGACGCGGCCGAGCAGTTCGCGGAGCCCGCCCCCCTCGTCCACGCGCTCCTCGAACTCCAGGAGGCGTACACCTACGGCTCCGAACCCCGGAAGTCGCCCGTCGTCTTCGCCCGTCTGCTGACCCTCTTCGACGAGCAGCCCGACATCTTCGACGAGCGCCTGCGCCATCTGCTGTTCTGGCGGTTCAAGTGGGTGGCCCACGCCCTGCGCGCGCTGCCCGAGATACCGCTGGCGAGCCTGCGCCAGTGGCTGACGGAGATGCGCGACCGGTACGAGAAGGCCGGCCTGGACCTCCAGCCCTACTACGGACAGGCGTACTTCCTGGCCGCCCACGTCGGCGAGAACACCACCCTCGCCTACGAGCTGTGGGCGGGCCGCACCCGCACCCGGCTCAGCGACTGCGAGGCCTGCGAGATCTGCGAGCGCGCCCTGTACCACCTCGCGGCGGGCGACGACGAACGGGCGCTGCGCACCTGGGAGCCCGTCCTGGACGGGAAGGAGTCCTGCCAGGAGGAGCCGGCCCGCTCCGTCTCGCACGCGCTGCTGCCCCTGCTGCGCACCGGCCGCACCGACCGGGCCCGCGAACTGCACCTCGCCGGCTACCGCGGCTGCCGCCGCAACCCCTCGATGTCCCAGGAGGTAGGCCGGCACCTGGAGTTCTGCGCGCTCACCGGAAACGAGGCACGCGGCCTGGAACTGCTCGCCGAGAACCGGAGCCTGTTCGACGAGGTCGACTCGCCGCTGGACCAGCTCGGTTTCCTCACCGGCGTGGAGGTCCTCCTCCAGCGCGTCGAGCTCCTCGGCCGCGGCGAGCTGCCCGCCACCGGTTACGCGGGCCGCACCTGGACGGTGGCCGGTCTGCGCGCCGAAGTGCGCGCCCGCGCGGACGGCCTCGCCGCCCGCTTCGACGACCGCAACGGGACCACGGCGCACACCGACCGCCGCAGGGCCCGCCTCGACCGTGCCCCGCTCCTGGACGCACTGGAACTGACCCTGCGCACCCGCAGCCTCGACGACGTGGCCGCGCCCCCGGTCGCCGCGCCCGCCGCCCGTCCGGCCGCCGCCGTCCCCGAATCGCTGCCCGAACTCATCCGCCGGGCAAGGGACTTGGACGAGCAGGCGCACCCGGACGCACAGGCCCGCTGGGCGCGGCTGCGCACCCTCGTCGCCGCCCGTGACTACACCCACCCCGACGACCCGGCCGTGGGCCCGCTCGTACGCCTGCGCGCGGATCTGCTGGCCGACGAGGCGAGCCGGGCGGGCGACAAGGACGAGTTCGCCGAGGCCGCCGCCCTCCACGAGGAGGCCGCGGCCCTGTACGACGACGCCGGGCTGCCGGGACACGCGGCGCTCGCCCGCGCCTGCGCCCTGCTCCCCACCGCCGAGAGCGCCGCGCAGGGCGCCGACGGAGCCGAGGCGAAGGCCGCCGCCCTGACCGCCGCCCACGCGTCCTTGGTCCGCCTGCACGAGGAGACGCCCGGCCTCGCACCGTTCCAGGAGGCCCGCCTGCTGCGGCTGCGGGCGACCGCGCTCGGCCTGCGCCTGCAGACCTCGGGGAGCGACGCGCACGTCGCGCCGGTCCTCGCCGAGGTGGAGCTGCTGCACGCGTTCGCCACCCGGCACGACCTCGGCGGGCAGATCTCCGGCGCCCTGCTGCTGCGGGTCAGCACGCACGCCATCTCCGGCGACCTGCCCGCCGCGGTCACCGAGACCGACGCCCTCCTCGACCGGCTGAAGGCGCACGGCCCCGCGTGGCACCTGCCCCGCACGCTCGGACTGCGCGGCCGGCTCCAACTCCTCCTCCAGGACGCGCAGACCGCGTACACGGACCTGACCGAAGCCCTGCGGGCGGCCGCCGACTGGCCGGCCGGCACGGTCGACGCCGGCCGCCTCCACAACGATCTGGCCGAGGCCTGCTTGCACCTGGGCCGCTCCGACGAGGCCCTGCGGCACCTGACGCGCTCCGCGGAGCTGGAGCTTCGCGGCGGCAGCCGGACGGACGCGTTCCGCGCGTACAGCAACGTGGCCCGGCTCAGCCTCGACCTGGGCCGTGTCGAGGACTGCATCGCGCTGCTCGACTCCCTGCTGGCGGAACCGGACGTCGGCGACGGAGAGGCGGGCGACCGGCTCGTCGCCCAGCTGCGTCTGACCCGCGCCCGCGCGCTGCACGCGGGAGAGGACCTCAAGGCCGCCACGGCGGAGTACGTCGCGCTCGCCGCCGAGTCGGCCGGCTGGGACGACGACCCGGGAAGCCACGTCATGATCGCTGCGGAGACGGCCGTCCTCCTCGGCGAGTCCGGCGAGTTCGGCCGGGCCCGCGAGGCCCTGGACCAGGCACTCCTGGCCCACGCCCAGGCCCCGAGCTACGAGCAGCTCAGCAACTGCCTGCGCGAACTCGCCCGGCTCCGGGCTCAGCAGCAGGGTGCCGACGGCCTGGCCGACGCCCTCGCCTTCCTCGCCGAAGCCGGCCGGATCGCCGAGGAGGCCCGCGCCGCCGAACACGAGGCCCGCGGCCGCTCCCTGGACACCGCTCTCGCCTACGAACACGGACGGGTCAACGCCTACGCAGGCGAGTACGAGGCAGCCCTGGCCGCCCTGGAGAAGGCCCTGGCGCTGCTCGGCGAGCCGGGGCGGGACGACGACCGCGCCGGCGAGTGGGCCGAGTGCGTCCGCCTCGCGGGTGCCGTGGAGGGCATCTACCTGAAACGCCCCGCACCCGCCCTCAGCCGCCTCGACGCGGCGGTCTCCCACCTGACCGCCGCGGGCCACACCGAGGAGACCGAACCGCTGGTCTCCCTGGCGGCCCGGCTGCGCGACGAGGAGTGACGCGGTGGCACGCCCACCGGGCTGCTCGTCGGCAATCGGTGAGGCCGCCGCCGCACCGGACCGAAGCCGCCACGAGATGGCGGCGCCCTGGCCCGCCGGCCCAACGGCTGTCCGGTAACCGATGGTCGCAAAGTTATCGCGTGCGGAAACTGCGTGGCTGCCGAGTTCACGGTGCCGGTATCGTCCGATCTCCCGACCCGCCGTAGCGGCGGCCCACGTTCAGAGAGCGACGCACATGACCAGCCGGCAGGCAACGACGACCTTGTGGCGCCCCACCGGTCCCAGGGAGCTGGATCTGGTCCGGGAACTGAACTGGCGGGCGTGGCCGCCCAGGCTGCCCGAGCAGCCGATCTTCTACCCGGTCCTCGACGAGGACTACGCGATCAGGATCGCGCGGGACTGGAACGTGAAGCACGACGGCGCCGGCTTCGTCACTCGTTTCGAGGTCGAGTCGGAGTTCTTGAGCCGGTATCCCGTCCAGCAGGCGGGCGGGCGGACGATCCTCGAGCTCTGGGTTCCGGCCGAGGAGCTCGACGACTTCAACGCCCGTATCGTCGGCGAGATCCAGGTGGTCCACGAGTTCCACTGAGGCGGGGACGGCTCGCGCCGCCGCGCCGCTGCGGCCGCCCTGGCCCGAGGAGGCTCCTGGCCCGCGGCCGGTGCCGACGTGCGGGCTCCGGACCGGCTGCGCCCGCAGGGCATCTGTACGTGCGGCACGGCGACATCGCCCGGCAACTGCTGCCCCTGGGACCGGAGTTCGGATCGGGCCGGACCTGGTGGCGGCGGCCGGAGCGGTGGCCGCCGCGGCCGTGGCGAGCCATCACCGGGGCCCCGGTCACGCAAACGCCGTGACCGGGGCCCGGGATCAGCTGTCACGGACGATGCCGACCGCCGCTAGTTCCGGTACCGGAAAACGATCCGGCCACGCGTCAGGTCGTACGGCGGGAGCTCCACCAGCACTCGGTCTTCCAGCATGATCCTGATGTAGTTCTTGCGGATCTTCCCGCTGATGTGCGCGAGCACCTGGTGGCCGTTCTCGAGCTCCACCGTGAACATGGCGCTGCGCAAGCACTCGACGACCCTGCCCTCGACTTCGATGACGTTCTTGTTCTTCGTCATCGCACCAGCTCCAGGTTGCTGCTCATCGGCCGGGCGCCGATGCCCTCGAACAGCGCCGAGGCTGCTTGGTTGGACTCGTGGACCTCGGTGCCGGCCGCGGCGAACCCGGAGCGGTGCAGGGTCCCCAGCGCGTGGGCCAGCAGCGCCCGCGCGATGCCGCGGCGCTGCTCGCCGGCCCGCACCGCGACCAGCCCGATGCGCGGCCGTTTCACCGGCACCACCCGGATCAGACCCAGGTAGTGGTCCGGCGCCGCGGCCACCGCGTACTTCGACGGGTCGACGATGGTGTCGCCTGCGGGGCGGGGAATCACCTCCGCGGGCATCGACTGCCACCCGACGGTCGCCTCGACTTCGTCACGGATCGCGCGGTCCACCGCCCGCAGCAGACTCTCGTCCGCCTGACCGGCGGGCACGATCGTCACGCCCGAAGGCGGCAGGACTGCTTCGAGCCCTGTGACCCGCGGGTCGGTCGGCACGACGTACTCCCACTCGCGGCGCCGGACCGTGAAACCGGCCCGCCGCCAGCCGGCGGTCAGCTCGACGTCGGCTTCGTCGACCACCGTGTACAGCGGCGCCGGCAGTTCCGCCAGCATCGCCTCGGCGAGCCGGTCGAAGGCGGCGTCGTGCCAGGCGTCGATGCTGACGAACAAGCGTCCGTCGGGCCGGTGATCGGCATGCCCGCGGCCGACCACAAGGTCGTCATCCAGCGCATGCCACTGCCTGTCCGCGACGCGCGTGATCGTCACCGCGTTGTCGCTCAGGCCAGAGGTGAAAGGCTTCGTGTTCATCGGTGTTTCCTTCCAGGAGTGCCTTGATCTCAGGCGCTCCTGGCGACACCGAACGTCAGCCGCCGGACCGTGACGGATCGAGGGAGCACCCACGGGTAACTGCGTTCACGGGGCTCACCTCCATACGACGATTTCACGGTCCACCACGAAAGTAGCAGCGGGGCGCCGCCTCGCTCAAATCCTTTCCATGACGTGTCACGCGATCACGATCCTGCCAGAGCGGCGGCCAGGGTGAGGGTGGCGGCGAACGCAGTGGCCGCCCGGGCGAGTGCCGTTGGACAGGAGGCGCTGTCGCGGCGGGCGAGGTAGCCGGCTGCGGCTGCGACGAAGATTCCGGCCGGCCAGGGTCACCAGGGCACAGGCGAGGACTACCAGAGCGGAGTGGTCGGACATTCTCGAAGATCCCTTCGGGCCGGCGTGGCTGCCGTCGGGTCACCGACTTTCGGGGATGCGATGTTCATCGCGGTGTGCTGGTCGAAGATGAACATGGTTGAACAACAGGCGATGGCCATAGGTGGGGGCTCCGCGTGGGGACGGACGATGTGCGCGATGCTGCGCGCACTTCCGGCCCTGGGCCGCGGCTTCGGAGTGGAGGCCTCCGGCCTCAGTTCCGTCAACGTCGGCTACCTGGTGGCCATGGCGGCCTTCATCCCGGTCTCCGGCTGGCTGTCGAGCCGCTTCGGCACCCGGCGCACGGCACTGACGGCTCTGCTGCTGTTCACCGTGGCCTCGGGGCTGTGCGCCACCGCCGACTCCCTGGCCGCGCTGACCGGATACCGGGTTCTGCAAGGTGTCGGGGGCGGCCTGCTCGCCCCCGTCGGCATGACGATGATGCTGCGCGCCTTTCCCGTGGCCGAGCGGTTGCGCGCGCAGAAGTACGTCATGCTGCCGACCGCCGTGGCCCCCGCCCTGGGGCCGGTCCTGGGCGGCTGGCTGGTGGACAGCGCCTCCTGGCACTGGGTCTTCCTCGTCAACCTGCCCGTGGGAGTGCTCGCCCTGCTCTTCGGGCTGTGGACCCTGCCCGACTTCCCCGGCGCGGGCGCCCCCCCCGCTTCGACGTCCTCGGCTTCGTCCTGGCCGGCGGCGGGCTGGCGGCGGTCCTGTTCGCGTTGACCAGGGCGCCGGATCGCGGGTGGGAGAGTGGACACGTCCTCGTCCCGCCGCTGTGCGGCACCATGCTGCTCGTGGTGCTGGTGCCGTGGGAGTTGCGTGCCGAGCACCCCATGATCGATCTGCGCATAGTGGAGGATCAGCTCTTCCGCACCACCCAGATGTCCCTGCTGCCCATGGGCGCCGCCTTTCTCGGTGTCCTCTACCTGTACCCGCAGTTCCTCCAGGACGGCCTGGGCTTCGACGCCTTCCGGTCGGGGCTGGCCACCTTCCCCGAGGCGCTGGGCATGCTGGCGGCCTCGCAGGTCGTGTCCCGGCTGCACGACAGGGTGGGCCCGCGCCGACTCATGGTCACGGGCGGTGCCGGTGCCGCCGTGATCGCGGTCTACCTGGCGACAGCGGCGGACGGATCGCCGTCCCTGGCGCTGTATCCGTCCATGTTCCTGCTCGGCTGCTGCGTGGGTCTCCTCTTCGCCAGCGGTCAGAACGCCGCCTTCGTCACCGTGCCCGCCTCCCGCATGTCCGACGCCACGACCGTTCTCAACATGCAGCGGCAACTTGCCGCCGCCTTCGGGGTGGCCCTCGCCGGAACCCTGGTGAGGGCGGGCTCGGGGGCCGGCTACCGCGTGGGTTTCCTCACCATGGCCGCGGTGAGCCTGTGCGCCTGCCTCCTCGCCCTCCGCGTCAGCGACCGCCGTGTGCGGGAGGGGTACGCAAGCCCTGTCTCCTGAGCCTCATGACGACCCCGCCGGGTCGTCTGACCGGGGGCGAGGAGCGGATGGCTGCTCTACGTGAAGGAGTGGGGCCGGACGCGGGTCTTTCCCAGGTCAGCGCACCCTTCCCCGTGGTTTCAGCGGTGTGGGCGGCAGCGCCGGTGCGCGCAGCGGTGCTCCGTCGTAGCCCTTCACCTCGCCGAAGCGGGCGCCCTGCGTCCAGTCCTCGCGGGCCTGGGCGATCTCCTCCTGGGACCGGCCGACGAAGTTCCACCACATGACGAGTTCCTCCTCGAACGGCTCGCCGCCGAGGAGCATCAGGCCCGCGTCGGACTCGGCCCGCAGGGGCAGTTCCGTGCGGCCGCAGCCGAGGTAGAGCATCGAGCCCGGGAGCAGGGGCACCCCGTCCACGTGCGCCTCGCCGGACATCGACAGCACGCCGTACTCGAAGTCGGGGAGCAGCGGCAGCCGGACGTCGGCACCCCGGGCGAGTGCCAGGTCGGCGCCGACGAGGGGGGTGTACGTCGTGCCGGGGGAGGCGGAGCCGTCGAGGGCGCCGAGGAGCACGGTGGCGGTGAGGCCGGGGGCCGTGACCGTGGGCAGGTCGGCGTGGTGCTCGAAGCGGGGGTCGGTGTGCCGGTGGGCGTCCGGCAGCGCCACCCACAGCTGGGCTCCGTGCAGATACCGGGCGTGCGACCGCGGGCTCTCCTCGGAGTGGCTGATCGCCCGCCCCGAGGTCATCAGCCCGAGTTCCCCGGGCCGGATGGTCTGGAGGCTGCCGGTCGAGTCGCGGTGCAGCACCTCGCCCTCGTGCAGCCAGCTGACGGTCTGCAGACCCATGTGCGGATGCGGCGGGACCTGCATGCCGGGCTCGTCGGCGATGTCGTCGGGGCCGTAGTGGTCGACGAACGCCCAGGCGCCGATCATGCGCCGGCCGAGGTTCGGCAGCAGCCGGCGCACCTCGGTCGACCCGCCGAGCTTCACCTGCCGGGGGCTCAGCAGTTCGCGGACGGGTTCGGCGACGACGAATCCACGGCCGCCGCACACACTCGGTACGGGCGCGCGGTCAAGGTTGCTCATGCGGTCAACCTAGCGGTCGGGCGCGGCGGTGCGCAGAAGGAACGGCGCCGGGTTCGGCCTGCCCTCCGGCGGGGGGTTCAGTCGGCCAGGGCCGCGGCGAGTTCCGTGGTGGCCCGCACTATCTCGGTGTCCCGCTCGGCGAGCAGTTGACGCAGGACGTCGCGCTGGGCGTGGACGGCGTGCCGGGCCGCGCGTTCCCATGCCACGTAGTTGTCGGGGTGGTGCAGCAGCTTGGGATACGCGACGGCGGTGGTCTCCCACTGCCGGGTGTCGGCGATGCTCTTCAGCAGGCGCAGGATCTCCGCGCGGCAGGTGACCTGGGGGAGTCGGACGAGTTCCCAGAGGAAGGGCACCGTGGCCGCCGTCGCCTCATCCACGACGAAGCCGAACTGGCAGATCCGGCGGCGCAGTTGGCCGAGTGCGGAGCCGGCGCTGTCGGCGTCGCCGCGGGCGAGCGTGGTGAGCAGGAAGGGGATGCCCGCCGCGGAGCCGGTGGAGTCCTTGATCTCGGGCCACGGCACGTGTCCCAGGTCCTTGAGCGATGCGGGCTTCTTCGTAGCAGTCATGTCAGCCGGATGTCGGGGTCGGGTCGGGAGCGGGTCGGCAGCATCGCCCAGACGGTCTTGCCCACGGGGGAGCGCCGGGTCCAGCCCCAGTGTTCGGAGAGGGCCTCGATGATGTCCAGTCCGCGGCCGTGTTCCAGGAGGACGTCCGCCGTGCGCGAGTGGACGGGCAGGCTGTCGCTCGGGTCGGTGACCGCACACACCAGGTGCGCGCGGCGCAGGGTGAGCCGGAGCCGTACGTGGAACTCGTCCGTCGAGGTGTGCGGGAGCGCGTGCAGGACGGCGTTGGAGGCCAGTTCCGTGACGACGGTGACCGCGTCGTCGGTGCACTGCGCCAGGGACCAGCAGTCCAGGGTGCGCTGGGTGAACTCCCGTGCCCGGGCGAATCCCTCGCGGCTGCCCGACAGGTACAGGGCGGCGGTTCTGGGGGAGTCGCGGACGAGGACGGACTCGTGGCTCCGGATCTGCGCAGGTGATGACACGGGGCATCTCCCTGAGGCGGCGTCAGGACGGGGGGTTGGAAGTGCGGTTGACGGCATGGCTATTATCCACGCTGACGAGGTCCTCGTGCAATTTCACGAGAAATTGCGCGTACGAGCGAGGAGAGTTCAATGTCGTCGGTGTCGAACGGAGTGCGGGCGAGCTCGCTGGGCGTCCGCTGGATCAAGAGCAGTCACAGCAACGCCGAGGGCAACTGTGTGGAGGTCGCGGCCCTGGACGGGGGAGGCGTCGCACTGCGCAACTCCCGCGACCCCGACGGTCCGGCGCTGGTGTACACACCGGCCGAGGTGGCCGCGTTCGTGGCCGGGGCGAAGGGCGGGGAGTTCGACCACCTGGTCTGAGTCGGCTGCATGGAGGCTCAATTCCCCTGCCGCGTGCGGCCGGAGGGCTTCGGATGCGATACTGCGGTCTGTCGTCTGCCGGTCCACGGGGAGTCAGGATGTCTGTCGAGTCGCCTCGGGTGTCCCGCCTCGAACCGTATCTGAACCGGGCCGAGCCCGCCCCGACCTTGCTGAAAATGCTGGTCGGCGTGCAGTTGGCGGGAATCCGGGAGGACGCCGGATTCTCCCAGGACCAGGCCGCGCGGGCCGTCGGGTTCAGTGCGGCGAAGCTGTCGCGCATCGAGGCGGGCAAGGGCCGCAGGCCGCCCGTCGAGGCGGACGTCCGCGCGCTCCTGTCGCTGTACGAGACCGACGACCACGAGGCCTCCGTACTGCTCCGGCTGTTGCGGCAGGCGGGCGAGCCGGGCTGGTGGCAGCGCTACGACAAGCGGCTCATGCCCGAGTGGTTCGACCGGCTGGTCGGTCTCCAGGAGGCGGCCACCGCGATCCGTACCTTCGAGATCCAGTACGTGCCGGGACTGCTGCAGACTCCCGCGTACGCGCGTGCCGTCGTCGAGCGCGGGTTGCCCTCGGCCACGTCCCGGGAGGTCGAGCGCCGGGTGGAGCTGCGGACGCGGCGCACCGAGCTGCTGCGGCGAGCGGACGCCCCGCGGGTGTGGGCGGTCCTCGACGAGTCGGTGCTGCTGCGGGTGCTGGGCGGCCGTGAGGTGATGCGCGAGCAGCTCACGCATCTCGTCGAGCTGGCCGGACTGCCCCATGTCACGGTCCAGGTCGTGCCGCTGGACGTCACGCATGCCTCCGCGCCGGCCATACCGGTCACCTATCTGCGTTTCGGCGGCGTCGATCTGCCCGACGTCGTCTATCTGGAGCAGATCAGGAGCGCGGCCTTCCTGGAGGACCGGGACGAGACGGAGGAGTACCGGGTCGCGCTGGACCGGCTCGCGGACGAGGCCCTCGACCCGCGTGCGTCCATGGCCCTGCTGAGGGAGACGGCTGAGCGGCGCTACGGGACCGCCGCTTTGTGAGGTGAGCCGGCTCAGCCCAGGCGGCCCACACCGCCGAACTCGATCCACTCCCGGGTGAGCTGGCGGGGCGTGACTTCGGTGTCGGGCCGCCAGGTGGAGACCTCCACCAGCCCCGGGTCGAGGATGTCCGTGTCCTCGAAGAACGCGGCGACGTCCTTCTCCTGGCGCACCCGGCCCCAGTGGCCCTGTGTGGCCTTGTTCATGAAGTCGGTGACGAACTCCCTGACCTGGGGGTCCTCACTGACCAGCTGACACATCACCAGGAAGCTGCCGGGTGCGAGGCGTTCGGTCACCCGGCGGACCACGGCCTGCGGTCCGTCGGTGTCGCTGTCGGGGATGCAGTGGAAGACCGAGTTGAACAGCACGGCCACCGGCTGCGAGAAGTCGATCAGCCGCCGGGTGTCCTCGTGCGTGAAGATCGCCTCGGTCTCCCGCAGGTCGGCGTGGATCACGGTGGTCCGCTCGTCCTGTTCCAGCAGCGCCCGGCCGTGCACGAGCACCATGGGGTCGTTGTCGACGTAGACGACGTGCGCGGTCGGGTCGACGCGCTGGGCGACCTGGTGCACGTTGTCCTGGGTGGGCAGGCCGGAGCCGTGGTCCAGGAACTGCCGGATCCCGAACTCCTGCGTCAGGGTCTTCACGACCCGCTGGAGGAAGCGCCGGTTGTTCAGCGCGAGGGCGCGGGTGCTCGGGACGACCTTGTCGAGTTCCTCGCAGGCCGCGCGGTCGGCCGCGTAGTTGTCCTTGCCGCCCAGGTAGTGGTCGTACATGCGGGCGGCTGTGGGGACGGCCGCATCGATCGACGTGGACAGCTGCTTGCCAGGCTGCATCTCTTCCCCCAGAACGCCGCCGTGCCACGGACTGGCGCGGTCGACAACACATCCTAGGGACACGGCAATTGGCGAACCACCCCCTTGATCGACGGTTCCCCTGAAGGTGTCGGCCCAGCCCGACCGCTCCTGGACTACTGGTCCAGTCTCTGGACGTGTGGTCTAATCGGTGTCATGGAATCCCGGGAGACCGAGCGAGACGCGATCCTGCGCGCGCTCACCCCCGTCGTCGACGGGATCGCGGCCACGTTCGGGCCGGTGTGCGAGGTGGTGCTGCACGACTACCGCCGGCCGGAGAAGTCCGTCGTCGCCGTCGCCGGATCGGTGACGGGGCGGACGGTCGGCGGGGCGATGAGCGAGATCGGCATGCGGGTCCTCGCCCGCGGTGGCGACGCCGTCGACGAGCTGAACTACGTCACCCGCACCGGCGCCGGACGGCTGGTGAAGTCGTCCACGATGGTGCTGCGCGACTCCACCGGCGCGGTCTTCGGCGCGCTGTGCGTCAACGTGGACGTCACCGAGGTCGACCGGGTGCAGGGCCTGCTGGCCGCGCTCGCGGGAGCGGCGGGCGGCCGGGCCGAGGCGCCCGTGACCACGTTCGGCGACGACATCGACTCCGTCGTCGACGCCCTGCTCGACGACCGTCTGCGGCGTCAGGGCCAGACCTGGGCCGGCCTCGACCGGTCACGACGGCTGACGCTGTTCCGCAGCCTGGACGAACGCGGCGTGTTCGCCGTGCGCCGCGCGATCGAGCAGGTCGCCGCCCGCCTCGGCATCTCCCGCGCCTCCGCCTACAGCTACCTCGCCCAGGCCAGAGCCACCCACGAGACCGGAGCCGACGGCACCGACAGCACCGTCAGCACCGACGACAACCCCGAGGGAGCACACCCGTGACCACACCCCCGCCGATCACCCTCGACGACGTGCGCGACGCGGCCGCCCGGCTCAAGGGCGTCGCGCACCGCACGCCCGTGCTCCGCTCCCGCACCCTGGACGCCCTGGTCGGCGCCGAGGTCCTGCTGAAGTGCGAGAACTTCCAGCGCGTCGGCGCGTTCAAGTTCCGCGGCGCCTACAACGCGGCCTCCCGGCTGGCCCCCGAGCAGCTCGCCCGGGGCATCGCCGCGTACTCCTCCGGCAACCACGCCCAGGCCGTCGCGCTGGCCGCGCGGGAACTCGGCACCACCGCGGTGATCGTCATGCCCGAGGACGCGCCCCGTTCCAAGCGGGCGGCGACGGAGGGCTACGGCGCCGAGATCGTGACCTACGACCGCTACACCGGTGACCGGGTGGCCATCGCCGAGGCGCTGGCCGCAGACCGGGGCCTGGCGCTGATCCCGCCCTACGAGCACCCGCACGTCATGGCGGGCCAGGGCACCGCCGCGCTCGAACTCCTCGAGGAGGCGGGCGAGCTGGACGCCCTGCTCGTACCGGTCGGGGGCGGCGGACTGATCGCCGGCAGCGCGACCGCCGTCAAGGGACTGCGGCCCGGCACCCGGATCGTCGGGGTGGAACCGGAGGCCGGGGACGACACGAAACGGTCGCTGGAGGCGGGCCGACGGGTCGAGATCCCGGTGCCGCGCACCATCGCCGACGGCCAGGCCCTGAACACGCCCGGAGAACTGACCTTCTCGGTGAACCGGCGGCTCGTGGACGACATCGCCCTGGTCGGCGACGACGAGATCCGCGCGGCCATGCGGTTCGCCTTCGAACGCCTGAAGATCGTCGTGGAACCGAGCGGCGCCACTCCGCTCGCCGCCCTCCTCGCCGGGCGGGCCGGTACCCTGCCCCGGCGCGTCGGCGTGATCGTCTCCGGCGGCAACATCGACACCGGCCGCTTCGCCGAGCTCTGCGGCGGCGCCTGAAACCCGCTACCACCGATTGGCGGCCCCCGCGAGGCGGGCGGAGGATGGAGGGGTGGGGCTCGGCCCCCGACCGGCGACGCCCAGGGCCGCCGGGGAGACCGGTCCCGGGCCGCGCTGAGACGCGGCCGGAAGGAGGGAGCGTCATGATGGAAGTGAAGGCGCTCGAGAAGCCGGACGAGCGGCGCGATTTCCCCCGTGGCCACCTCGAGGCCGTCCATATGACGGGGCTCGACTTCGCCGTGGCGACCTTCGAACCGGGATGGCGATGGTCCGAGTCGCTGGCGTCACTCGCGGGCACCGAGACCTGCCAGATCCACCACAACGGATACGTGGTCCAGGGTCGCATGCACATCACCATGGACGAGGGCGGCGAGGGCGAACTGGGCCCCGGCGACGTCTTCGTGGTGTCCCCCGGCCATGACGCCTGGGTCGTGGGCGACGAACAGTGTGTGGTGTACGACTTCGCCGGGGCGATGGCCAAGGACTACGCGAAGGCGAAGTAGGACCGGGCGGCCAGCCTCAGACCGGCAGCAACCGGCCTACCAGGACGCCGAGTTGGTGCGCGTTGCGGCACTCGTGCATCGCGACCGACTCGGCGTACTCGGGAGCGGCCGAGTCGCCCGTGCCCCACAGGGTGCGGGGCTCCGGGTTCAACCAGTGGACGTGACGGGCCTGTTCGGCGATCTGCCGGAGTGCGGCCAGGTTCGGGTCGCTCATGTTCGTCCGGGCGTCGCCGAGCACGAACACGGTGGTGCGAGGGCCGACCGCCGCACCGTACCGCCGGGCGAACTCGCCCAGGGCGACGCCGTAGTCGCTGCTGCCGTGGTAACCCGTGAGGTCCGCCTCGGCCCGGATGCGGGCACCGAGACCCTCCGGGTCGGCCGCGCCGTGTTCGAGCAGGCCGCTCACCTCGTCGATCCGGTTGACGAAGGCGAACACCCGCACCTTGCTGAACTGGTCGTGCAGCGCCTGCACCAGCAGCATCGTGAAGTCGGAGAAGCCGGACACCGACCCCGACACATCGCACAGCAGCACCAGTTCGGGCCGGGCCGGGCGCCGGCGACGCAGCACGGGCCGCATCGGAACCCCGCCCGTCGAGAGCGAGCCGCGCAGGGTCCGCCGCAGGTCGATGGTGCCGCGGGAGGCCCGGCGGCGGCGCGCGGTCATACGGGTCGCCAGCTTGCGGGCCAACGGCTGCACGGTCCGCCGCAGTTCTGCCAGCCGGTCCTTCCCGGCGTACAGGAAGTCGACCCGGTCGGCGGTCGGCGCCACCGCCCGCCGGGCGATCTCGTCCCGCCCCCGCCGCTCCGCCACCCGGCGCCGCGCCTCCCCGGCCACCAGCGCGCGGAAGGCCTCGATGCGTCGCCGGATCTCGTCCTCGAGGAGCCGGTCGGTGAACCCCACGTCACCGCCCCGGGCGCGGATGTCGTCCCGCACCCGTGCCAACAGCGTCTGTGGGCGCAGGCGTTGCAGCGTCTGGTACGACGACCAGCCGTCCGCGCCCGGTGAACTCCCGTACCCGCCCAGCCCGTCGACGGCCTCGATCGCCAGCCGGCCCAGCAGCTCGGCATTGCCCTCGGCGAGCGCGGCGGCCAGCCGGTCACGCAGGTCGTCCCGGTCGCCGGGCTCGCCCTCGGGCGCGCCGACGCCGTACGGGAAGTACAGGTCGAAGACGGTGTCGAACACCCGCCGCTGGTCGGTGGAGTGCAGCAGCGTGGCGGCCAGCCCCTCGCGCAGCAGTCCACGGTCGGCGAACCCCAGCGCCGCCGCCGCCTCGGCGGCGTCCACCGTCTCGCCGGTGCCGACGCGCAGGCCGTGCGCGCGCAGCGCGGCGACGAAGCCGACCAGCCGGTCGGCGACCTCGGCGCTCACACGGCGTCCAGGTCGAGCTTCGCGCCCGCCTTGAGGATGTCGTCCTGGTGCTTGAGGATCACGCCGAGGCTGATCCGTACGAGGTTCTCGTCCAGGGTGGTGGCGCCGAGCGCGAGCAGGGTGCGCGCCCAGTCGATGGTCTCGGCCACGGAGGGCGCCTTGCGCAGGTCCATCGCGCGCAGCGCGCCGATCACCCGGACCACCGACTCGGCCAGGGCCGCCTCGATGCCGGGCACCTTCAGCCGGACGATCCGCCGCTCCAGCTCCTCCTCGGGGAAGTCGATGTGGAGGAACAGACAGCGGCGGCGCAGCGCCTCCGACAGCTCACGGCTCGCGTTGGAGGTGAGGACCACGAACGGGCGGCGCGTGGCGGTGATCGTGCCGAGTTCCGGGACGGTGACCTGGAAGTCGCTGAGCACTTCGAGGAGCAGTCCCTCCACCTCGACGTCGGCCTTGTCGGTCTCGTCGATCAGCAGGACGGTCGGCTCGTCGCCGCGGATGGCGGTCAGCAGCGGGCGGGGGAGCAGGAACTCTTCGCTGAAGATGTCCGTGCGGGTCTCGTCCCAGGTCTCGTCGCGGCCCGCGCTGATGCGCAGCAGCTGCTTGGCGTGGTTCCACTCGTACAGCGCCCGGGACTCGTCGACGCCTTCGTAGCACTGGAGTCGCACCAGCCGGGCCCCCGCCACCTGGGCCACGGCCTTGGCGAGTTCCGTCTTGCCGACGCCGGCGGGGCCCTCCACCAGCAGCGGCTTGCCGAGCCGGTCGGCGAGGAAGACGGTCGTGGCGACGGCGGGGGAGGCCAGGTAGCCGCTCTCGGCGAGCCGGGCGGAGACATCGTCGACGGACGTGAACAACTTGGCCTCCGGGCGGATCGGGAGCGGTCTCGGCGAGTGTTCGATCACCTATCTAAGCGCTTGTTCACCCCGGTTGTCATCAGCGGTCGGGGCGTTGTCGGTGGCGGGCGGTACGTTGCGATCATGGGTGTGTATCTGGTGAGCGTCACCGCGCAGGACTGGTCGCAGCCCGGCGAGGACGGGTACGGAGACGTCGCGGCCGCGCTGAATACGGAGTTGGAGCGGCGCGGGCTGCCCCCGTACGAGCCGCAGGGGGCCGTACGGGACGCGCCGGGCTGGTTCGAGGAGAAGCTGAGCCCGCCGATGGACGGCTTCGACGAGCTGTGCCGGGCGTGGCTGACCCCCGAGGAGCGGCACACCCTCCTCGACTGGTCGGTCCTCGTCCCGTTCGCCCTGGACGAAGCCGTCGTCCTGCCCGTCGGCTCCGCGTACACGGACGAGACCCCGGTCGTCGGAGCGCCGCACGTCCTCGCGCTCGCCGAGCGGCTCGCCGGGGCCCTCGGTCTGCCGCTGGACCTGGTCCCGGCGCCCCTCGGCAACCTGGAACTGACCTTCTGGTTCCTGGAGGGCGAGGCGGAGAAGGCCGCCGCCGGCCGGCCGGGCCCCTGGGCCGACGACCTGGCCACGGCGTTCTACACGGCGCTCTATCTGCGCGCCGCCCAGTTCTCGCTACGGCACGGCTGCCCGATGACCTATTGCTGAGGTCACCGGAACGCGGCCGCGTTGCGCCGTGCCCAGTCCTCGAAGGTGCGCGGAGCGCGGCCCAGGACGCGTTCCACGTCCGGGCTGACGAGCCGCTCGGCGGGCGTCGGTTCGCCGAGGATGGACAGGGTGGTCTCGACGACCGGCTCCGGCATGAACGCCAGCATCTGCTCGCGTGCCTCTTCTCGGGTCTGATCGACGAACCGGACCGGCTCGCCGATCGCCCTGCCGATGGCCTCCGCCCGCTGTCGGGGCGTCGTGGGGGCGGGCCCGGTCAACTCGTGGACCCGGCCGTGGTGTCCCTCCTCCCGCAGCGCCACCGCGGCGACCTCGGCGATGTCGGCCGGGTCGACGGTGGGCAGACCGACGTCGCCGAAGGGGGACGCGACGGTGCGGTGGGCGCGGACCGGCTCCGCCCAGGCGTAGGCGTTGGAGTGGAAGCCGCCCGGCCGCAGGATCGTCCACTCCAGCCCCGACTCCCGGACGGCGTCCTCGATCGCGCCAGCCAGGGCGCCGTGCGACTCCGACTCCGGCCGGGTCGCCACCCCTTGGGAGGACAGCAGCACCACCCGGCCGACCCCGGCGGACTTGGCGACGTCGAGCAGATCCCGCGGCCTGAGCAGATGGATGCCGCCGCCGCCGTTCTGGAGGAACAGTGCGTCGGCCCCGTCGAGCACCGGCCGCAGGCTCTCCACGTCGATGAGGTCCGAGCGCACCGCCCGTACACCGTCCGGGACTTCGGCGTCCGAGATGTTCCGGGACGTGGCGGTCACCCGCTCGCCCGCTGCCGCCAGAGAACGGACCAGCTCACGGCCGACGTTCCCGGTCGCCCCCGTCACCACGATCATGGGTAACTCCTTTTTCGGAATGGGTTGTTGACGTTGCTGAGCGACGCTAACACCGCCGGTATAGTAGGTACCCAGAGGAAAGTGACTTCCCCGAGGGGTGCACATGACCGGCGACCCGACCGATCCCGAACTCGCCTGCCCCATCGCCCCCGTCGTGGACATCGTCTTCAGCCGCTGGACCACACCGATCCTGTGGACCCTGCACGCCCGCGGCCGTCAGCGGTTCGGCGAGCTGGAACGCGCGATCACGAACATCACCCCCAAGGTGCTGACCCAGCGCCTGCGCCAGCTGGAGCGCGACGGCCTGGTGGTGCGCACCTACCACCCGGAGGTGCCCCCGCGCGTCGAGTACGAGATCAGCGAACTCGGCCTCAGCCTGGCCCCGCTCTTCGCCCACCTCGCGGACTGGGCCACCGGCAACCTGCCCAAGGTGGCGCAGGCCCGGGAGGGGTACGACGGGAGAGAGTGAACCGGCCCGGGGATCTTCGCGATCTCCGGGCCGCGCGGTCGGGGGCGCTCAACCGACCAGGATCACCTCCAGGGTGCGCGGGCCGTGCACCCCCTCCACCCGGTCCAGCTCGATGTCACTGGTCGCCGAAGGACCGGAGATCCACGTCAACGGGCGGGCCGGGTCGAGCCGTTCGAGAGCCTGCGGCACGGACGACACCACCTGCTCGGGGACGCGCACCACACAGATGTGGTGGTCCGGGACCAGGGTGATCCGGCGCCGCCCCTGGTCGGGACCGCCGTCCAGCACGATCGTCCCGGTCTCGGCGACCGCCACCGCGCACGCCGTGACCACGCTGTCCACCCGGTCGAGTTCGTGCGCGTCGCTCTCCACCCGGTCCGCCACCCGGGCGGTGTCCGCCTCCGCCAGCCACGCCTCGTCGAGGCCGGGCGGCACGAGCACGGTCGCCGACTTCCGCTCCATGAGCAACCGGGCCAGCACGGACGGCAGTTCACCTTCGCCGCACCGGTGCACGACGGCCCGGTAGTCCGCCAGGTTCTCCGCCAGCAGCTCGACCGTCCGCTCGGCGCTCCGGGCGCCGTGCTCGCGCAGATAGTCGCGCGCGACGGCTTCCCCGTACGGCTGGTCGTCCTGCGGCACATCGGCCAGCGCGCGCCGCACCCGGCCCAGAATCCGCTCCCTGCTGCTCACTTCGCCCTCCCCTCGGTGGTCCCGCCGTTCGTACGCTGCCACCAGTCGCGGAACGGCTCCGCGGGCACCGCCGGCAGATCCCGCGTCCCGCTCCACGCCTTGCCGGGGCCGGGCAGCGTACGAGGATGGAACCGGCGTGTCCGGGACGCCAGCCGCTGCCCGGCGCGCAGGGCGCCCGGCCGGCCGAACGCCCAGCGCGCCGCCCGCATCGCGGCCCGTTCGGCGGCATGGCCCCTGGCCGGCTTCAGCACCACCTTGTTGCCCTCCCGCGTCACCGGGCCGCCCTGGACGACCCGTTCCCGCAGGTGCACCAGCACCTCCGGGATGTCGATGGCCACCGGGCACACCTCGTAGCAGGCGCCGCACAGCGACGAGGCGTACGGCAGGGAGGCGTCGATCTCGCTCCCGGTGCCGCGGAGCTGGGGGCTGAGGATCGCGCCGATCGGGCCCGGGTAGACCGAGCCGTAGGCATGGCCGCCGGCCCGCTCGTACACCGGGCACACGTTCAGACAGGCGGAGCAGCGGATGCAGCGCAGGGCCTGGCGGCCGACCTCGTCGGCGAGGGTGTCGGTGCGTCCGTTGTCCAGCAGCACCAGATGGAAGGTGCCGGGGCCGTCGCCGTCCGTCGTGCCCGTCCAGGTCGACGTGTACGGGTTCATGCGCTCGGCCGTCGAGGAACGGGGGAGCGTCTGGAGGAAGACCTCCAGATCCCGCCAGGTCGGCACGATCTTCTCGATGCCGACGACGGAGATCAGCGTCTCGGGGAGGGTGAGGCACATCCGCCCGTTGCCCTCGGACTCCACGACCACCAGGGTGCCGGTCTCGGCGACCATGAAGTTGGCGCCGGAGACGCCGACCTTGGCGCGCAGGAACTTCTCGCGCAGGTGCAGGCGTGCGGCGTCGGCGAGTTCGGCGGGGGTGTCGGTCAGCCCCTCGGGGGCGGGGCGGCCCCACTCGCTCATCTCGCGGGCGAAGATGTCCCGGATCTCGCCCCGGTTGCGGTGGATCGCGGGGACCAGGATGTGGGACGGCCGGTCCTTGCCCAACTGCACGATGAGCTCGGCGAGGTCGGTCTCGTAGGCGCGGATGCCCTCCGCCTCCAGCGCCTCGTTCAGTCCGATCTCCTGTGTGGCCATGGACTTGACCTTGACGACCTCCGACTCGCCGGTCTCCTTGACCAGGCCGGCCACGATCCGGTTGGCCTCGTCCGCGTCGGCGGCCCAGTGGACGATGCCGCCCGCCGCCGTCACCGACTCCTCCAACTGCACCAGGTACCGGTCGAGATGACGCAGCGTGTGGTCCTTGATCTGCTTGCCCGCCTCCCGCAGCTCCGCCCAGTCGGACACCTCGGCCACGGCGGTCGCCCGTTTGGCCCGGATGGTGTGCGTGGCGTGCCGCAGGTTCGCGCGCAGGGTCTGGTTGCCGACCGCCTCGTGCGCGGCCTCGGGGAAGGCCGGCATTCCTACGAACGTCCCGCTCATGACGCCGGCTCCTGCTCCGTGCTCGCCAGGATCTCCGCGATGTGCACGGGCCGCATGCCGGTCTCCAGCCGGGTCATGGTCCCGCCGATGTGCATCAGGCAGGAGTTGTCCGCCGCGCACAGCACCTCGGCGCCCGTCGACTCGGCGTTGCGCACCTTGTCGGCGCCCATCGCCGCCGAGACGTCGGAGTTCTTCAGCGCGAAGGTGCCGCCGAAGCCGCAGCACTCGTCGGCCCCGGGCAGCTCCACCAGTTCCAGCCCCTTGACCGCCTGGAGCAGCCGCCGGGGCCGCTCCCCGAGACCCAGCCCGCGCAGCCCGTGGCACGTCGGGTGATAGGTCACCTTGTGCGGGTAGTACGCGCCCACGTCCGTCACCCCGAGCACGTCCACCAGGAACTCGGTGAGCTCGTACGTCTTCGGGACCACCGGCGCCAGGGTGGCGGCGAGGGTGTCCCCGCGTCCCTCGGCCCTGGCCCGCTCGCCCATCCGCGGATACAGCTCCCGCACCATCGCCCCGCACGACCCGGAGGGCGTCACGATCGCCTCGTACTCTCCGAAGACATCGGAGAAATGCCGGGCGAGCGGCTCGGCCTCATGGCGGTAGCCGGTGTTGTAGTGGGCCTGGCCGCAGCAGGTCTGGGCCATCGGGAAATCGACCTCGACGCCCATCCTGGTCAGGAGTTTCACCACGGCACGGCCGGTCTCCGGATAGAGCGTGTCGTTGACACAGGTCAGGAACAGTGCGACACGCATCGCGGCTCCTTGCGGGTAGGTCATCGGATGAGTGCAGAGTAGCCCGGTGCGGTGGCCCGGGGGAGGCCCCGGCTCACCGCGTGGCGAGCCGGGCCTCCGCCTCGCACCACCGTTCGGCGTCGCCCTGCGGCTCGTAGCGCGTCAGGGACTGCGTACGGGCGAGCAGCCGGCGCATGTCGGCACGGTCGCCGGCCAGTCCGTGCGCCCGCGCCTGGACGAGCACGTTGCCGAGGGCTGCGGCCTCCGTCGGACCGGCCACCACCGGCAGCCCGCACGCGTCGGCGGTGAGCTGGCACAGCAGCGTGTTGCGGGTGCCGCCACCGACGATGTGCACGACGTCGACGGGATGGCCGGCGAGCCGCTGGGCGTCCTCGACGGCCCGTCGGTGGGCCAGGGCGAGCGAGTCGAGGATGCACCGGGTGATCTCCGCGGGCGAGACGGGCACCGGCTGCCCGGACACGCGGCACGCCTCGGCGATCCGCTCCGGCATCCGCCCGGGAGCCAGGAACGCGGCATCCCCGGCGTCCACCACCGAGCGCAGAGCGGGCACGGTGGCCGCCTCCCGCAGCAGCCCGCCCAGATCAGGGTCGCCCCAGGCCCGCAGGCACTCCTGGAGGAGCCACAGCCCCATGATGTTGCGCAGGTAGCGGACCGTGCCGTCCAGCCCGAGCTCGTTGGTGAAGTTGGCGGCCCGGCTCTCCTCGGTGAGCACGGGCGCCGTCAGCTCCAGGCCGGCCAGCGACCAGGTGCCGGTGCAGATGTAGGCGAACCGTTCGCCGGTCGCCGGGACGGCGGCCACGGCGGAGGCGGTGTCGTGCGAGCCGACCGTCGTCACCGGCACGGGCCCGGTCAGCCCCGTCTCCTCCAGCACCTCCGCCCGCAGCAGCCCCGCCGGGTCGCCGGGCCGCCGCAGCGGCGCGAACAGCTCCAGGTCGATGCCCAGCCGGGCGGCGAGGTCGTACGACCAGTCGCCCGTCGCGGGATCGATCAGCTGGGTGGTGGAGGCGTTGGTGAGCTCGGTGCCCTGCTCACCCGTCAGCCAGTACGCCAGCAGGTCGGGGATGAGCAACAGGCGCCGGGCGTGGGCCAGTTGCCGCGTCTCGCGGGCCGCCGTCAGCTGGTAGAGGGTGTTGAAGGGCGCGTACTGGAGCCCGGTGGCCGCGTAGAGCTCGGCCGCCGGCACGGTCGCCCACACCTTCTCGGCGACCCCCTCGGTGCGGGCGTCCCGGTAGTGCACCGGGTTGCCGAGGAGGCTTCCGTCGGCGTCGAGCAGGCCGTAGTCCACGGCCCAGCTGTCGATGCCGACCGAGTCCACCTGGCCGGCCGCCCGCAGCCCGGCCAGCACCCCCGCGTACAGGGACAGCACATCCCAGCGCAGTCCCTCGGGAACCCGGACCGGCCGGTTGGGGAAGCGGTGCGCCTCCGCCAGCTCCAGCGAGTCCGGGCTCACCCGGCCGACCATGACGCGCCCGCTGGACGCGCCGAGGTCGACCGCCGCGTACGACCGGACGGCCGTCACCGGAGGAACGCGGCCGCCACACCCGCGTCGACGGGGACGTGCAGTCCGGTGGTGTGGGTGAGTTCGCCGCCGGTGAGCGCGAAGACCGCGTTCGCGACATGGTCCGGCAGCACCTCGCGCTTGAGGATGGTCCGCTGCGCGTAGAACTCGCCGAGCTTCTCCTCCTCGATGCCGTAGGTCGCGGCCCGCTGCGCGCCCCAGCCGGCCGCGAAGATGCCAGACCCGCGCACCACGCCGTCCGGGTTGACGCCGTTGACGCGGATGCCGTGCTCGCCCAGCTCGGCGGCCAGCAGCCGCACCTGGTGGGCCTGGTCGGCCTTGGTGGCGGAGTAGGCGATGTTGTTCGGGCCGGCGAAGACGGCGTTCTTCGACGCGATGTAGACGATGTCGCCGCCCAGCTCCTGCGCGATCATCACCCGCGCCGCCTCACGCGAGACGAGGAACGATCCGCGGGCCATGATGTCGTGCTGAAGGTCCCAGTCGCGCGCCGACGTCTCCAGCAGCGGCTTGGAGATGGAGATCCCGGCGTTGTTGACGACGAGGTCGACCCCGCCGAAGGCGAGCGCTGCGGCCCGGAAGGCGCCGGCGATCTGCTCCTCGGAGGTCACGTCGACGGTGACGGCGACCGCCCTGTCGGCCCCGCCGAGCTCCTCGGCGACGGCGGCCGCGGTCTCGGCGTTCAGATCGGCGACCACGACACACGCGCCCTCGGCGACCAGCCGCCGGGCGATGGCCTTGCCGATCCCGCTGCCGGCGCCCGTGACCAGGGCCACCCGGGTGGCCAGCGGCTTCGGCGCGGGCATCCGCTGGAGCTTGGCCTCCTCCAGGGCCCAGTACTCGATGCGGAACTTCTCCGACTCCTCGATCGGCGCGTACGAGGACACCGCCTCCGCGCCGCGCATCACGTTGATCGCGTTGACGTAGAACTCGCCGGCCACGCGCGCGGTCTGCTTGTCCTTGCCGAAGGAGAACATGCCCACGCCCGGGACCAGCACGATCGCCGGGTCGGCGCCGCGCATGGCGGGCGAGTCGGCATCGGCGTGCCGCCGGTAGTAGGCGGCGTACTCCTCGCGGTACTCGGCGTGCAGCTCCTTCAGCCGCGCGACCGCGTCCTCCACCGTGCCGGCGGGCGGCAGGTCCAGGACCAGCGGCCGCACCTTGGTCCGCAGGAAGTGGTCGGGGCAGGAGGTGCCGAGCGCGGCGAGCCGCGGGTGCTCGGCCCGGGCCACGAAGTCGAGCACGGCGTCGGAGTCGGTGAAGTGCCCCACCTGGGGCCGGTCCTGGGAGGCGATCGCCCGCACGTACGGCGCGAGGGCGGCGGCCCGCTCCCGCCGCTCGTCCTCGGGCAGCGCCTCGTAGCCCGCGAGGACCGGTCCGAACGGATCGGCCTTCCCCTTCTCGGCGAGGAAGGCCTCGGCGGTCCTGATGATGTGCAGCGAGTTGCGCTCGCACTCCTCGGAGGTGTCGCCCCAGGCGGTGATCCCGTGTCCGCCGAGGACCACACCGATGGCCTGCGGGTTGGCCGCCTTGATGGCGGCGATGTCCAGCCCCAGCTGGAACCCGGGCCGCCGCCAGGGCACCCACGCGACCGCGTCCCCGAAGCACTCGGCCGTCAGCTTCTCCCCGTCGGCCGCGCAGGCGAGCGCGATCCCGGAGTCGGGGTGCAGATGATCGACGTGGGCTGCGTCGACGAGCCCGTGCATGGCGGTGTCGATCGAAGGCGCCGCCCCGCCCTTGCCGTGCAGGCAGTAGTCGAACGCGGCGACCATCTCGTCCTCGCGCTCGACGCCCGGGTAGACGTCCCGCAGAGCCCGCAGCCGGTCGAGCCGCAGCACGGCCAGCCCGGTCCCGGTGAGGGTGCCCAGGTCTCCACCGGACCCCTTCACCCACATCAGCTCGACGTCCCCACCGGTCACGGGGTCGGTGTCGGTGCCCTTGGCGGAGGTGTTGCCGCCGGCGTAGTTGGTGTTACGGGGATCAGCGCCGAGCCTTCGGGACCGGCCGAGGAGGGCGGCGGCTTCGGGGTGGGTGGTCATGCAGATTCCTTACTTCTGGAACGCGGGTGAGGGGGGCGCCCGAGAGGGGCGCGGGGCTCTGTCGGTATGCGGCTCCCGCCGCGCGGGCGCGACCAGCCACGACGGGCCCGCAGTCCGCGACGAACAGGTGAAGGCAGAGGCCTACGCGCCCCAACCGGCCTGCTCCCCTCCCACCCGCTCAGCGACGATCTTCTCGGCCCATCCGGACGCCCGGTAAGCGGCCATGGGGTCGGGGTCCAGCCCCGACTCCTCCCGCACCTCACGCAGCAGTGGACGTACGTCCGTGTTGTACGCGTCCATCACCACCGCGTTCGCCTCCAGCACATCACCGGAGGCCTGCGCGGCGGCCAACGCCGACCGGTCGACCAGCAGCGCCTTCGCCGTGGCCTCCTGCACGTTCATCACGGAGCGGATGATCGCCGGGATCTTCGCCTCGATGTTGTGGCACTGGTCGAGCATGAACGCCACATCGGAGGTGAACCCGCCCCCGCGCACGACCTCGTACATGATCCGGAACAGCTGGAACGGGTCCGCGGCACCCACCATGAGGTCGTCGTCCGCGTAGAACCGCGAGTTGAAGTCGAACCCGCCGAGCTTCCCCTCACGCAGCAGCGTGGCGACGATGAACTCGATGTTGGTGCCGGGCGCGTGGTGCCCGGTGTCCACCACGACCTGCGCCTTCGGCCCGAGCTTCAGGCAGTGCGCGTACGCCGTGCCCCAGTCCGGCACGTCCGTGGAGTAGAAGGCGGGCTCGAAGAACTTGTACTCCAGCAGCATCCGCTGCCCGTCCCCGAGCCGCTCGTACACCGCGGAGAGGCCCTCGGCGAGCCGGTCCTGGCGCTCCCGGAGGTCGTCCTGGCCGGGATAGTTCGTGCCGTCGGCGAACCACAGCTTCAGATCGGCGGAGCCGGTCGCGTCCATGATGTCGACGCACTCGAGCAGATGGTCGAGAGCCTTGCGCCGCACCGCCGCGTCCGGGTGGCAGACGCTGCCCAGCTTGTAGGCGTCGTCCTGGAAGGTGTTGGAGTTGATCGCCCCCAGCTTCACCCCGCGGTCCTCGGCATGTTTCGCAAGTGCGGAGTAGTCCTCCACCTTGTCCCACGGGATGTGCAGGGCCACGGTCGGGGCCGCGCCGGTGAACAGATGCACCTGCGCCGCGTCGTCCAGTTTCTCCTGCGGGGTGCGCGGGACGCCCTCCTGGGCGAACACCTTGAAACGGGTGCCTGAGTTCCCGTACGCCCACGACGGCGTCTCGACGGCCTGGGTCTTCAGCGCGGCCTTCACCGCGGCGAGGTCGGTCACTTCGGGCTCCTGTGACATCGGTCCGGAACAACTCCCGGATGAAACGATTCAGAACGGGAAGCTATGAGGCCGCGGGGAGAGTGTCAACCCCTCCGGGTCGCACCGTTGTCCGTGACCGCCGCGTGAACTTCGGCTATCGAAAACTTTTCGAGACGTACCCATTGACGTGACATGGCCCGGATGCCTAACGTCCCGGCAATCCAGTTGAAACCTTTCACGACGCCGTGAGGGCACGTCCCGGGCGTCGTCGAGGAGCCATCCATGACCTACCCGTCCGACGCGGGACCGGCCCCGGTGCTGGCGTTGAAGGACGTAACCAAGTCCTTCGGCGCCGTGCGCGCCCTGCGGGGCGTCTCCCTGGAGCTGTACCCCGGCGAGGTGCACGCCCTCGCCGGCGAGAACGGCGCGGGCAAGTCCACGCTCATCAAGGCCCTCGCGGGAGTGCACCGACCCGACGCGGGCCGGGTGCTGCTCGACGGCGAGCCCGTCGTCTTCCACGGCCCAGGCGACGCCCGCGACGCCGGTATCGCCGTGATCTACCAGGAGCCCACGCTCTTCCCCGACCTGTCGATCGCCGAGAACATCTTCATGGGCCGCCAGCCCCGGCGCGCCCTCGGCCGCATCGACCACAAGGCCACCCACGCGGCCACCGCCGCCCTGATGCGGCGCCTCGGCGTCGAGCTCGACCCCGACCGTCCGGCGCGCGGCCTGTCCATCGCGGACCAGCAGATCGTCGAGATCGCCAAGGCGCTCTCCTTCGACGCCCGGGTCCTGATCATGGACGAGCCGACCGCCGCTCTCACCGGCAGCGAGGTCGCCCGTCTCTTCGGCGTCGTGCGCACCCTGCGTGAGCAGGGCGCGGCGGTGCTGTTCATCTCGCACCGGCTGGAGGAGATCTTCGAGATCTGCCAGCGGGTGACCACCCTGCGCGACGGCGCCTGGATCGCCAGCGAGCCGCTGGCGGACATGACCGAGGACGACCTGGTCCGCCGGATGGTCGGCCGCGACCTGGACGAGCTCTACCCCAAGCAGGACGTGACACCGGGCGAGGTCGCCCTCAGCGTCCGCCGGCTGACCCGGGAAGGCGTCTTCACCGACGTCTCCTTCGAGGTCCGCCGCGGTGAGATCGTCGGCCTCGCCGGACTCGTCGGCGCCGGGCGTACGGAGGTCGCCCGAGCGGTCTTCGGCATCGACCGCTGGGACGCCGGAGAGGTCACGGTGGACGGCCGCACACTGACGAACGGCGCACCCTCGACCGCGATGGCGGCCGGCCTCGCGCTGGTCCCGGAGGACCGGCGGGCCCAGGGCCTGGTGATGGACATGTCCATCGAGCGCAACATCGGCCTGACCGGCCTGCGGACGACTGTGAAGGCAGGCCTGATGGACCGCGGCGCCGAGCGCAGCCGCTCCCTCGACTGGGCGGTCAAGCTCCAGGTGAAGTACGCCCGGATCGCGGACACCGTCAACACGCTCTCCGGCGGGAACCAGCAGAAGGTCGTGCTCGCCAAGTGGCTGGCCACCGGCCCCAAGGTGCTCATCGTCGACGAGCCGACCCGCGGCATCGACGTCGGCACCAAGGCCGAGGTGCACCGGCTCCTCAGCGAGCTGGCCGCCGACGGGGTCGCCGTCCTGATGATCTCCTCCGACCTGCCCGAGATCCTCGGTATGGCCGACCGCGTGCTGGTGATGCACGAGGGCCGGCTCGCCGCCGAGATCCCCCGCACCGAAGCCACCGAGGAAACCGTGATGGCCGCAGCCACCGGGAGGGCCGCCGCATGACGGTGACCACCTCCCACGAGGCCCCCGTCGCCGAGGTGCCGAAGTCCAGCGGCACCCGGCTGGTCGACCGCGTCTTCAAGATGCGCGAACTCGCCATCCTGGTCGTCTTCCTGGTGATGATCGCCGTCACCCAGGCCGGAAACAGCGAGTTCCTGTCCGAGCAGGGCATCAAGGACCTGCTGCTGAACGCGACCATCCTGGTGCTGGTGGCCACCGGCCAGTCCCTGGTCGTCATCACCCGCAACGTCGACCTGTCGGTCGGCTCCACCCTGGGCATCAGCGCCTTCGCCGCCGGTACGTATCTGCACGGCGGCGGCGACCCGGTGATCGCGATCGTGCTGGCGGTCCTGCTGGGCGTCGGCTTCGGGCTCCTCAACGGCCTGCTGGTCAGCCTCGGTCAGGTGCCCGCCCTCGTCGTCACCCTCGGCACGCTGTACATCATCCGCGGTATCGACTCCATCTGGGTCGGCTCCCGCCAGATCACCGCCGCCGACCTGCCGAACTCGTTCGTCGACTTCGGCTCCGGCGGACTCTCGGCCGTGCCGTGGCTGGCGCTCATCGCACTCGCCGTCCTCATCGCCACCGCGTACTGCCTCAAGCACTTCGGCAGCGGCCGCGAGCTGTACGCGCTCGGCTCCAACCCGGAGGCCGCCCGGCTCGCCGGCATCCCGGTCCGCAAGCGGATCCTCGCCGCGTACACCTTCTGCGGCGGCCTCGCCGGCCTCGCGGGAGCGATGTACCTGGCCCGGTTCGGCAACGTCGACTCCGGGACCGGCAACGGCTACGAACTCACCGTCGTCAGCGCGGTCGTGGTCGGCGGCGTCGTCTTCACCGGCGGCTCCGGCAGCGTCTACGGCGCGGCCCTCGGCGCGCTGCTGCTCACCTCCATCAACAGCGTCCTGCCCGCGCTCGGCGTCAGCTCGGTCTGGGTGCTCGCCATCAACGGCGTGCTGCTCCTGCTGGCCATCGCGGTCGACCGGGTCGTCGCCCTGCGGGTGGCGTCCGCGCTGAAGAAGAAGTCGGCCGCGGCCAGGACCACCACCGCCCCCGAGAAGACCACCGTCAAGAAGGGAGACGCCGGCCATGCCTGAGTCGCTCACCCGCGCCGTCCGCTGGGACACGGTCGTCGGCGCCCTCCTGATCGTCCTGCTGCTGTTCTCGTTCTCCTTCGTGGACGGCTTCGGCAACGCCCTCAACCTGTCGTTCCTGATCGGCAACACCCTGCCCATCGCGCTCATCGCGCTGCCGATGACCCTGCTGGTCGTCTCCGGCGAGATCGACCTGTCCGTCGCCTCCACCGCCGGGCTGTCCGGCGCGGTGATGGGCGCCCTGTGGAACCAGGGCCTGACGATCGAGGCGATCATCCCGGTCTGCCTGCTGCTCGGCGTGGTGTGCGGGCTGGTCAACGGCCTGCTCGTGACCCGCCTCGGGCTACCCTCGCTCGCCGTCACCATCGGCACCATGGCCGCCTACCGGGGCATCGCGCAGATCGTGCTCGGCTCCGACGCGGTCACCGACTTCCCCACCCAGTACCTGGACTTCGCGGCCGGCCGGCTCGGGGACACCTTCCTCCCGCAGGCCTTCCTGCCCTTCGTCGTCCTGCTCGCGATCGCCGTGGTCGTCCTGCACGCCACCCCGTTCGGCCGCTCGCTGTTCGCGATCGGCGCCAGCGAGGAGGCCGCCCGCTTCGCCGGCATCCGGGTCAGGCGGCACAAGCTGATCCTGTTCACGGTGACCGGCTTGCTGGCCTCCCTCACCGGCATCTTCTGGGCCCTGCACTACGCCAGCGCCCGCTACGACAACGCCACCGGCCTCGAACTCTCCGTCATCGCGGCCGTCCTGCTCGGCGGTATCGACTTCGACGGCGGCAGGGGCACGCTCGGCGGCGCGATCGCGGGAGTCTTCCTGCTCGGCGCCGCGCAGAACGTGATGAGCCTCCAGGACGTCTCCGCGCAGTCGCAGATCGTCGTCACCGGCGTCCTGCTCGTCGTCTCCGTGCTCGGCCCCCGGGTCGCACGGCAGATCTCCGTCGCACGGGCGGGCCGTAGAGCCACGGCCCCGACTCCGACGGCTTAACTCCGCCTCGCACACCTCGTAAAGGAACCCCGTGATGCGTAAGTCATCCCTCCGTCGTGCCTGTGCGGCCCTCGCCGCCGTCTCCTCCCTCGCGCTCGCCGCCACCGCCTGCGGCGGCACGACCAAGGAGGACGTGAAGAACGAGAGCACCGGCGCGGCCGTCCCGGCCGGCAAAGCCGACCCGAACGCGGCCACCAAGAAGGGCCTGACCGTCGGCTTCCTGCCCAAGCAGGTCAACAACCCCTACTTCACCAGCTCCGACAAGGGCGGCGAGGCGGCTCTGAAGGAGCTGGGCTCCAGCTACAAGGAGGTCGGCACCAACAGCGGAACCGACACCTCCGGCCAGGTCTCCTACGTCAACACCCTGACGCAGCAGCAGGTCGACGCGATAGCCGTGTCCGCCCAGGACCCGGGCGCCCTGTGCACCGCGCTCAAGCAGGCCATGAGCAACAAGATCAAGGTCGTCACCTACGACTCGGACACCAACCCCGAGTGCCGCAACGCCTTCGTCTCGCAGGCGTCCGCCGAGGACCTGGGCCGTACCGAGGTGCAGCTGCTCGCCGAACAGATCGGCTACAAGGGCGAGATCGCGATCCTGTCCGCCGCGCAGACCGCGACGAACCAGAACACCTGGATCGACTTCATGAAGGACGAGCTGAAGGACGCCAAGTACAAGGACATCAAGCTCGTCAAGGTCGCGTACGGCGACGACGACGCCCAGAAGTCCTTCCAGCAGACCCAGGGCCTGCTCCAGGAGTACCCGAACCTGAAGGGGATCATCTCCCCGACCACCGTCGGCATCAAGGCGGCCGCCCAGTACCTGTCGGGCTCCAAGTACAAGGGCAAGGTCAAGCTGACCGGCCTCGGCACCCCGAACGACATGCGCACCTACGTCAAGAACGGCACCGTCGAGGCCTTCGAGCTGTGGGACCCGGCCAAGCTCGGCGCGCTGGCCGCCCAGACGGCGGTGGCGCTGGTCTCGGGCCAGATCACCGGCGCGGAGGGCGAGACCTTCAAGGCCGGCGGCACCACGTACACCATCGGCAAGGACGGCGTGATCAGCCTCGGCAAGCCGACCGTGTTCGACGCCAAGAACATCGACCAGTTCAACTTCTAGTCACCGCTCGACGGTCGCTTCAACCCCCCACGAAGGAGCGGTACTTCATGCAGCGCGTCTGTTTCCTGCTCAAGGTCCGTCAGAACCGGCTGGCGGAGTACCGCGAACGTCATGCCGCCGTGTGGCCGGAGATGCTGGAAGCTCTCTCGGCCACCGGCTGGCACAACTACTCCCTGTTCCTGAGAGACGACGGCCTGCTCGTCGGCTGTCTGGAGACCGAGGACTTCGCCGCCGCCCAGGCCGGCATGGAGGCCACCGACGTCAACGCCCGCTGGCAGGCGGAGATGGCCCCGTTCTTCGAGTCCCTCGACGGAGCCCGGCCCGACGAGGCGATGAAACCTCTCACCGAAGTGTTCCACCTCGCCTGACACCCCCGTCCCCTCCGTTCCCTTCCGTTTCCCTCTGTTCCTCTCCGTTTCCCGCTCTCGCAGACGATGGAGTCCCCCGAGATGAGACGACGCACCCTGCTGGCCGGCGCCCTCCTCAGCGCCGCGGCGTCCCCCGTCCTCGCCGCCGGCACCGCGCGCGCCGCCGACCCCGGCCCCTCGGTCACCAAGAAGGCGACCACCCAACTCGACGCCACGGCCGTGTTCTTCGTGTCCTACGACGGCCTGGTCAACAACAACTCGTTCCAGAAGAACGGCCTGTTGACCTACAAGGGCTACCAGTACGCCGCCTGGTACACCTCCACCAGGAACGCGGTCGTCGCCCGCCGCGTCCTCGGCGGCACCACCTGGTCCACGGTCACCCTCGCGCACCAGCTCAAGGCCAGCGACTCGCACAACGTCATCTCCATGGGCGTCTCGAAGGCCGACGGGCGTCTGCACCTCAACATGGACTCCCACAGCGACGGCTTCTTCTACGTGAAGTCGGCCGCGGGACTCCTCGACAACCCGGCGACCACCTCCTGGACGTCGTCCGTCTTCGGCGCCGTGCAGACCACCCTCGACGGCCTCGCGCTCACCACCCAGTTCACCTACCCGCAGTTCGTCGCCACCCCCGAGGGCAGGCTCCAGCTCAGCTACCGGGTCGGCATCTCCGGCAACGGCCGCAACGCGCTGGCGGAGTACGACGGTTCGAGCTGGACGAACCTCGGTGAGTGGTCCGGCTCCACCGGCACCTACACCAGCGAGCACGGCTCCTCGACCGCGCGCAACATGTACCTGCACGGCATCGACTACGACGTCAACGGCCGGCTGCACTCCTTCTTCACCTGGCGCGAGCAGAACGGCGCCGTGATGTGCTCCGGCGGCGGCATCACCAACCACGACACCGGCTACGTCTACTCCACCGACCGCGGCCGCACCTGGCTCGACAACGCGGGCACCGTCGTCAGCACCACGGGCGGCTCCGACAAGGTCGCCGTCACGGACCCCGGACTCGTCGTGGACGCGCTCAACCCCGACCACTCCCTGATGAACCAGGAGAGCCAGGCCACCGACTCCACCGGCCTCCCGCACGCGATCATCAGCTACGTGCCCGGCCGCTTCGGCCAGTGCACCACCGACTACGTCAGCGACCGCACCGCCAACGGCCGCGCCTTCCATCTGCGCAAGAACTCCTCCGGGAGCTGGCAGAAGACGGAGATCCCCGTCGTCCTCGGCTCCAGCCAGCGCACCAAGCTGGTCCTGGACAAGTACGACAACGCGTACGCGGTCTTCCCCTTCGGCCGGATCGCCGGCGCCTCCAGGGCCTCCGGCCACACGGACTGGACGGTGCTCTTCGACGGCAGTGGCCTCAACGCCTTCGGCGAGGTCGTGATCGACGAACTGCGCGTCAAGGCCGACAACGTGCTGTCGTTCATGTACCAGGAGAAGTCGAGCGGGACGACCCCCTCGGCGCTCCACGTCGTCGACTTCGCACTGCCCGCGTGACCCGTACCCGTACTCGGACAGGGGCGCGGCGGGGTGACGGTAATGTGAAGGCCGTCCCGCCGTACCCCGTTCACCTGGAGGTCCCCGCCTGATGGCCCAGCCGGTGGGAATCAAGGACGTCGCCCGTGCCGCCGGAGTCTCCGTCGGCACGGTGTCGAACGTCATCAACCGCCCCGACACCGTCGCCACCGAAACCCGGGCGCGTGTGCTCTCGGCGATAGACCGGCTCGGCTACGTGCGCAGCGAGTCCGCCCGCCAGTTGCGCGCCGGACGCAGCCGGATCATGGGGCTGCTCGTCCTCGACATGGGCAACCCCTTCTTCGTGGACGTCGCCCGCGGCGCCGAGCGGGCCGCCCGCGACGCCGGGCTCGGTGTGATGGTCTGCAACAGCGCCGAGAGCGCGGGCGAGGAGGCCGAGTACCTGTCGCTCTTCGCCGAGCAGCGGGTGCGGGGCGTGCTGCTCACCCCGGCCGACGCGACCGGCCGCAACATCGCCTCCTTCCGCCGGCACGGCATCCCCTTCGTCCTCGTCGACCGGGTCTCCGAGGGCACCACCGAGTGCTCGGTGTCCGTGGACGACGTGGCGGGCGGCGCGCTCGCCGTCCGGCATCTGATCGACGCCGGACACCGCTCGATCGCCTATGTCAGCGGCCCGCCCGGTTTCACCCAGGTCCGCGACCGCCGCACCGGGGCCCTGAACGCGCTGGCCGAGGCGGGCCTCGGCCCGGAGTGCCTGCGCGAGCTGGCCACCGAGCGGCTCGACGTGGCCGCCGGGCGGGACGCGGGCGCCCGGCTGCTCGGCCTGGCCGAGCGCCCGACCGCCGTGTTCTGCGCCAACGACCTCCTCGCGCTCGGCGTGCTCCAGGCGATGTACGCGGCGGGGGTGAACGTCCCGGAGGACCTGGCCATCGTCGGATACGACGACATCGAGTTCGCGGCCGCAGCGGCCGTCCCCCTCACCTCGGTCCGGCAGCCCGCCGTCACCATGGGCGCCCTGGCCGCCGAGATGCTGCTCGAGGAGACCGAAGAGGGCGGGGCGGGCGGGGCGGGCGCCGGCCGGCACGAACACCGGCGGGTGGTGCTCCAGCCGGAGCTGGTGGTGCGCAGGTCCAGCCTCTCGGCGCGCTGAGCGGCTGTTCAGTACCGCGCTGAGTGCCCGTTCAGTAGCTGTTCATGATCCCCCGGGCTCCGGGACCGCCCGGACATGTGCTGAACTGGGACGCGGCCCGTACACCGATCGTCCCGGGAGCCTCCGTTGTCCGTCAGCTACCGCCAGCCCGGCGTCGTCCTCACCGACCGCCGCTTCACCGTGCCCCTCGACCACGCCGACCCGGACGGGGAGACGATCGGGCTCTACGCCCGCGAGGTCGTCGCCGGCGAGAAGGCGGGCCAGGACCTGCCATGGCTGCTCTACCTCCAGGGCGGCCCCGGCTTCGGCGCCAACCGGTTCGTCGGCCGGCCGGCCTGGCTCGAGCGGGCGCTGAAGGAGTACCGCGTCCTCCTCCTGGACCAGCGGGGCACCGGCCACTCCACCCCGGCCAACCGCCAGACGCTCCCGCTGCGCGGCGGCCCGGCCGAACAGGCCGACTACCTGGCGCACTTCCGCGCCGACTCCATCGTCCGCGACTGCGAGCTGATCCGCCCGGAGGTCACCGGCGGCGCCCCCTGGACCGTCCTCGGCCAGAGCTTCGGCGGCTTCTGCACGGTCTCCTATCTCTCCCTCGCCCCCGAGGGCCTCGCCGCCGCGCTGATCACCGGCGGTCTGCCGGCCCTCGACGCGGACGCCGACGACGTGTACCGGGCCGCCTACCCGCGCATGGAACGCAAGGTCGCCGCGCACTACGCCCGCTACCCGCAGGACGTCGACCGCGTCCGCCGTATCGCCGACCACCTCCTCCACCACGAGGTGAGCCTCCCGAACGGCTACCGCCTCACCGCCGAGGCCTTCCAGACGCTCGGCATCCTCCTCGGCGGCGCCGAGGGCAGCCACCGCCTGCACCACCTCCTCGAAGAGGCCTTCGTCCCCACCCCGCACGGCCCGGCGCTGTCCGACGCCTTCCAGGAGGAGATGCAGAGCCAGCTCTCCTACGCAGGGCACCCCCTCTACGCCCTGGTCCACGAGGCGATCTACGGTCAGGGCGGCCGCCCCACCGCCTGGGCCGCCGACCGGGTACGCGCCGAGTTCCCGCAGTTCGACGCGGCGAAGGCGCTCACCGGCGACGGACCGCTGCTGCTCACCGGCGAGACGGTCCACCCCTGGATGTTCGACACCGATCCCGCGCTGCGCCCGCTCCGCGAGACCGCCGAACTCCTCGCCGCCCGCACCGACTGGCCGCCCCTGTACGACTCCGCGCGCCTCGCCGCCAACGAGGTCCCCGTCGCGGCGGCGATCTACCACGACGACCTGTACGTCGACACCGCCCACTCCCTGCGCACGGCCCGCGCCATCCGCGGCCTGCGCACCTGGGTCACCGACGAGTTCGAACACGACGGCGTCAGGGCCGGCGGCCCACGCGTCCTGGACCGGCTGCTCGCCCTCGCCCGTGACGAGGTGTGACGGCTCGGTTACGCGTTAGTCTGCGGGCATGACCGAGCCCACGATCACCCAGCTCCAGCCCATGCCCGAGGACTGGCGGCGCGCCCTGGCCGTGGTGGCGCACCCGGACGACCTCGAGTACGGGTGCTCCGCGGCGGTCGCCGCCTGGACCGACGCCGGCCGTGAGGTCGCCTATGTGCTGGCGACCCGCGGCGAGGCGGGCATCGACACCCTCGCGCCCGCCGAGTGCGGTCCGCTGCGCGAGCGGGAGCAGCGGGCCAGTGCCGCCGTGGTGGGCGTGTCGCGGGTCGAGTTCCTGGACCACCAGGACGGCGTCGTCGAGTACGGTCCCGCCCTGCGCCGCGACATCGCCGCCGCGATCCGCAGACACCGCCCCGAGCTGGTGATCACCCTCAACCACCGCGACACCTGGGGCGGGGTCGCCTGGAACACCCCCGACCATGTCGCGGTCGGCCGCGCCACCCTCGACGCGGCGGGGGACGCGGGGAACCGCTGGATCTTCCCCGAACTCGTCGAGCAGGGCCTGGAGCCCTGGAGCGGCGTGCGCTGGGTCGCGGTGGCCGGTTCCTCTACGCCCACCCACGCCGTGGACGCGTCCGCGGGACTGGAGCGGGCGGTGGGCTCGCTGCTCGAACACCGCGCCTACATCGAGGCGCTGACCGACGAGGAGCCGGAGAGCTACGTACGGGGGTTCCTGACCGGGGTTGCGAAGTCGGTGGGCGAACGGTTCGGCGGCAGGCCCGCCGTGGCGTTCGAGCTGTTCAACCGGTAGCCGAGCCGGTCAGTAGGCTGGACGGCATGCAAGACGAGCTGGACGGCATGCACGACAAGACGGCGGTGGAGGGGACCGGACTGCGCGGCGACTGCGAGAACTGTTTCGGCCTGTGCTGCGTGGCCCTGCCCTTCGCCCGCTCCGCGGACTTCGCGATCGACAAGCCCGCGGGCAGGGAGTGCCCCAACCTCGGCGAGGACCATCGCTGCGGGATCCACGCGCGACTGCGGCAGAGCGGCTTCACCGGCTGCACGGTCTACGACTGTTTCGGCGCCGGGCAGAAGGTCTCGCAGCTCACCTTCGGCGGCCGGGACCGGCGTACGGCAAAACCCGAGGACGCCCGCCGGATGTCCGAGGTGTTCCCGGTCGTCCGGCAGCTCCACGAACTCCTCTGGTATCTCACCGAGGCGCTCGGCCTCCCCGCCGCCCGCCCGATCCACGGCGATCTGCGCCGGACCCTGGCGAAGACCGAGGAACTCACCCGTCTGTCCCCGGACGAGCTGATCGCCCTCGACGTCCCGGCGCACCGTCAGGACGTCAACGTGCTGCTGCTGAAGACCAGCGAACTGGCCCGGGCGGGTATCCGTGGACGCAGGAAGGAGCGCCGGGGCGCCGACCTGATGGGCGCCCGTCTCCGCGGCGCCGACCTGCGGGGCGCGAACCTCCGCGGGGCCTGTCTGATCGCCGCCGACCTCACCGGCGCGGATCTGCGCGGAGCGGATCTGATCGGCGCGGACCTGCGCGACACCGGCCTCGCCGACGCCGACCTGACCGACGCGTTCTTCCTGACCCAGCCGCAGCTGAACGCGGCCCGGGGGAGCGCGGGCACCAGGCTGCCGGAGTCAGTCACCCGCCCCGTGCACTGGACAGCGCGGCTCTGAGGGCGCCGTCGCCGCGCGCCCCTCGCCGACCGGCCCGCCGGACGAAGTCGGCGTCGGTGTCGGTGTCGGCGTAGGCGTCCGCCGTTCCAGGTGCATCCGCAGCCCCTCCGGCATCAGCGTCAGCCGTTCCGTGACCCGCAGCCGGTACGCCGGGTCCGGCCGCAGCTCGTAGCGGCGCAGCAGCAGCCCGAGCACCAGCGTGGCCTCGTGCAGCGCGAACTGCCGTCCGATGCAGGCCCGGGCCCCGGTGCCGAACGGCTTGAAGGTGTGCGGGGCACGCGCGCGTACGGCCGCCGCGTCGAACCGGTCCGGGTCGAACCGGTCGGCGTCCGGCCCCCACGCCGCGGGATCGCGGTGCAGCATGGCCGTCAGGATCAGCGCCCACCCGCCCCGCCGCATCGGATGCTCCCCGCCCAGCACGGTGTCCGCCCGGGCCTCGCGGGCGAAGGCGGGCGCCGTCGGCCACAGCCGCAGTGCCTCGTCGAGGACCCGGCGGACATAGCGCAGCTTCGCGACCTGCTCGTACCCCGGTACGGCCGCGTCCCCCCACACCCGGTCCACCTCGGCGCGGGCGCGGGCCGCGACGCGGGGGTTGAGGGAGAGGTAGTGCAGGGCGAAGGAGAGCGCGCCCGAGGTGGTCTCGTGGCCGGCGACCAGGAAGGTGACGACCTGACGCCGCACGTTCTGCGCCGACAGCCGTTCGCCCGTCGTGGGGTGGGCGGTGTCGAGCATCCGGTCGAGCAGGTCGCCGTCTCCGCCGCCGCCGTCGCGGCGCGCCCGTACCAGCTCGTCGACCGTGCGGTTCAGATGGGCGATGTCGGCCTCGTTGCGGCGCGTGGCCCGCCGCAGCAGAGCGGGAGAGGGCACGGTGTTGAGGCGCTGCGCGTAGGTGAGGGTGCCCACCATCGCCGTGACGAAGGGGTGCGGCCGGGCCCGCTCGAAGGACGCGAAGTCGTGCCCGAAGCCGGTGCGGGCGATCGTCTCCAGGGTCAGTTTGGTCATGTCGCCGGGCACGTCAACGGCCCGGCCCGCGGCCAGCTCCCGGTCCCAGTGACCGGTGAGCCGCTCCGCCACGTCCAGCATCATCGGGTGGTAGGCCGCCATCGCCTCGCGGCTGAACCCCGGAGCCAGGACGTCGTGCGCCAGCTGCCAGTTCGGCTCGTGGTTGTACGCCGTGAACAGGGCGTCCCCGACGACGGGCCGCAGGTTGGCGATGCCCAGCCCCACATGCTTGGCGAACCGCGTCTCGTCCGCCATGTCGGCGGCCAGTTCGGAGCCCCACACGAACACGAACTCCCGGCCGAACGCCTTGCGGCGGAAGATCGGCCCCAGCTGCCCGGCGTAGCGCAGGGAGTCCTGGAGCGGCGTGCGCCGGCTCGCTCCCAGAACGTCGCCGAGCAGGGGGAGCCTGCGCGGCGGATGCGGTATGCGCTCCAGCTCGGGCCAGCCGAGCTCCGCGCTGCGGAACCCCTTCGGCAGGGCGTCCGCCGTCGTGGGCCCCGTCGTCTCCGTCGTGGCCGGTCCGCCTGTCGTCCCCGTCGTCTCCGCCATGACCCGATCTCCCTTGATGCAGCGGCAGGTTGAGCATGTTGTACGTGGGTTCAATAGCGGACTCAGTCTGGTGCCGCTGTTGAACCGACGTCAAGTAAGGTGCGGGCATGGCCGCGAATCAGGGGGAGCGCATCCGGCGCCGACTCAGCACCGAGGAGCGCAGGGAGCAGCTCCTGTCGGTCGGTGCGCGGCTGTTCTCGGAGAGCCCGTACGACGACGTGTGGATCGAGCAGGTCGCCGAGATCGCCGGGGTCTCCCGTGGGCTGCTGTACCACTACTTCCCCACCAAGCGGGACTTCTTCGCGGCGGTCGTGGAGCGCGAGAGCGAGCGGATGCTGCGTATGACGGCGGCGGTTCCCGGCATCCCGGTCCGCGAACAGCTGACGTCCGGCCTCGACACCTATCTGGCGTACGTGGCGGCCCACGCGCACGGTTACCGGGCTTTCCACCGTGCCGACGCCTCCGGTGACCAGGCCGTGCGCCGGGTCTACCGGCGGGCGCTCGCGGCGCAGGAGAGGCAGATCCTGGCGGCGCTCGGCGCCGACCCGGAGTTCGGTCCGGTCTTCGAGGAGCGCCCCGACGTGCGGCTGGCGGTGCGCGGCTGGCTGGCGTTCACGACGGCGGTCTGCCTGGAGTGGCTGCGGGGGTCGGACCTGTCACGGGAACAGGTGGGGGAGTTGTGCGCGCGGGCGCTGCTGGGGGTCATCGCAGGTCCGGCGTGATCATCGACGGGACGGTCACGGCCCCGGCTCCGCGAGGGCCGGGGGCCGATGTCCGCGTGCGACGAGGTGCGCCCACGGTTGGCGAACGTCCGGATCTCCGATAAGTTAGGCAAGCCTTACCTAAGGAGGTTTTGGAATGGGTGACAGCCAAAGCTGGGCGGCCGTGCCTGCCGCTGCCGAGCGGGCCCGTTCGGTACTCGCGGCCTCATGGTCCTGCGCGGTGACCGCGGACGGCGGGCGCGAGGAGTTCGTCGGTGCGCACACCGTCGACGAGGACGGCCGGGTGATCCTGCACGTCCCCGAGGACAGTGCCCTGCTCACGGCCGCGATCTGCGCGCCCCGCGGCGAGCCGTCCGCCGTGCTGGAGTTCGCGGACGTGGCGCCCGTTCCCGTACGCGGCCGGATCCGCGCCCGGCTCTGGCTGGCCGGCTGGTTCACCCCCGAGGACGGCCATCTCGCCTTCCACGCCACCCGCGTCGTGCTCAAGGAGTCCACCGGCGCGGTCGTCGTCGACCTCGATGAGTTCGCCGGCGCCGAGCCCGACCCGCTCGCCACCGCCGAGGCACAGCTGCTCACGCATCTCGCCGACGCCCACCCCGACGCGGTGGAGCGGCTCACCCGGCTCGTCCAGCGGGACAGTCTGCACGGCGCCGTCCGGGTCCAGCCGCTCGCCGTGGACCGGCACGGACTGACGCTGCGCATCGAGCGCGCCCGCACCCACGGCGATGTACGCCTGCCCTTCCACGCGCCCGCCGACGACGTCGGCCAGCTCACCGAGCGCATGCACGTCCTGCTCACCCAGGCGGCGGCCGCGGCCTGCCCCCGCGCCCTACAGCGGCAGCGCACAGACGGCGACGGGTGACGCGAACGGCTCGCCCGCGAGCCGCAGTTCACCGTCGGTGCCGTCCACCAGGAAGACGCTGACCGTGCCGGAGCGCTGGTTGGCGGCGAACAGCAGGCCGCCGTCCGGCGAGAGGGCGATCTGCCGGGGGAAGTCGCCTTCCACCGGCACCGTGCCGAGCAACCGCAGCCGGGCCCCGTCCGCCTCCACCGCGTAGCGGGCGAGGGTGTTGTCCCCGCGGTTGGCGAGGAAGGCGTACGCGCCGTCCGGCGTGACCGCCAGCTGCGCCGGGTAGTTGGTGTCCGCCTTCGCGCCCGTGGACTGCGGCCTCCCGATCGTCAGCCGGCCGCTCCACGGCTCGTAAGCGCAGACCGCGACCGTGTCGTCGGCCTCGTCGGCGAGGTAGGCGTACCGGCCGCCGGGATGGAACGTGAGATGGCGCGGACCGGCGCCCGCCCGGGTGTGCGCCTGCGCGACCTCCGTGAGCGTCCCGGCCCGCTCGTCCAGTCGGTAGCTGTACACCGTGTCCGTGCCGAAGTCGACGGCGAGGACATGGCCGCCGTCCGGAGCCGTGATGAACTGGTGCGCGTGCGGGCCCTGTTGCCCCGACCGGGGCGCCGGACGACGGTGCGTCACCTTGTCGGTGCGCTCACCGAGCGCCCCCGAGGCGTCGATCGGGTGCACGGCCACGCTGCCCGAGCCGTAGTCGGCGCTCAGCAGCCACCGGCCGCCCGGATGGACCGACAGATGGCAGGTGTGCGCCCCGCCCGTCGGCCGACTGCCCAGTACCTTCTCGTCGGACAGCCGCACGGCGGTCACGGCACCCCGCTCACGTTCGTCGACCGCGTACAGCGTTCCGCCGTCCGGGTGCACCGCGAGGTACGACGGATCCTGGACACCGGTGATCGTGCCCCGGCCGGTGATCCGCCCCGAGACGGGGTCGTACGAGGCGACCCCGACGCCCTTCCCGCCGCCCTCGGCGGAGGTATAGGTGCCCAGGTAGAGGGCGCGGGGGCCGGAAGAACTCCGTGAGGACCCGGGGGCGGCGGACGCCGACGAGGACGGCTGCCCGGGCGGCGCGGCCTGCGGTGATTCCCGGGCCGTCGCCCGGCCGCCTTCGCCGTCGCCGCCGCACCCGGCGAGGGCCGACGCGGCGGCCGTGCCGCCGAGCATCCCGACGAAACGGCGCCTGCTCCAGCCTCCGCCGAGCTCCCGGCTTCGCCCGGGCCGGGGCGACCCCCAGCGTGCCGCTTCCGTCCCACTGCCCATGCCCGCACCTCAGGTCGTCGTACGCCTCCGCCGTGACAGCCACCTTGACCCGGACCGGCCGTCGAACGCAAAAGCGGACCCCGGCGGTGCGGACGGCCGGGGTCGCCCCGCAGGCGGACGGACGGCGGCCGGGCCCGGCCACCGGTCGCCGTCCCCCACCGGCTTGCCCGGCTTGTCCTCGAGGTGGCGCACCTGGCCGGGGGCGGGCGGCTCCCACGGGTCCAGGCCGGCGCCGAGCCACTCGTCGAACGGCCGCACGGCGGTCAGGGTGTCGCCGGGGGCCACGTCCCGCGCGTCGTCGTAGTAGTCGTACCAGGGCAGCGCGGCCCTGGTGTACACGGCGCGGTCCACCGGGGACGGCGGCGGCTCCTCGCCGGTGATGCGGCGCCGTCAGCCACTCGGCGGGCATGGTGTCGGGGTGGTCGGAAACCCGCCGGACGGGGAACACCCCGAGACCGGGCGGCAGTGCGTGCGCGTTCCCTTCTCCGGCAGCGGCAGCGTCCGCATGAACCGGACCGCCACCCCGCCCGGCAGCCTCGGCGTGTCCCCGGCGATCCGTACGGTGGTGTCGGCGATCCGGGTGCTCCCCTCGTCGTCGCGCACATCAGCTGGAACGACGGGGGGCGCCGGCCCGGTTCCGTCGCAGCCGGGCCGGAACGCGCAGCCGCTGCCTCAGCCGGTACAGCCCCGGCCGGCGCTCACGCTGCTCACGGCTGTTGCGGTCCAGTTCCTCCAGAAGCCGGCGGGAGCGGTGCTCGGTGTCGAGCTCGTCGATGATGCGGGTGGCCTCGGTCAGCACCGCGCCGTGCAGCTGCCACTGGCGGGCGTCGTGCTGGAGCTGCTCCAGCAGCAGCTGGGCGAGCTTGTCGCGGGTGGCCGCGGCCTGCCGCAGCTCTGCGGTGAGCCGCTCCTCGGCGGCGTCCGCGTTGAGGCTGACGCTCGTGGTCACCAGCACCGCGAAGCTGACCACCGCGTCGGCGATCTCGGACAGCAGCCGCTCCACGATCTCGCCGGTCCCGGCCGGGAAGAGCGGCCGCGGCTCGCGCTCCTTGGCGAGGTCGGTGAGGGTGCGGGCGAGCACCCGCAGTACGACCGTGCAGATCTCCAGCGTGTCCAGACCGGTGCGCAGCACCACCCGGTGCAGCAGCCCCTCCCGCACGCGTGGATTGAAGCGCAGGCTGTCCTCGGCCTGCCGCAGGGCCGCGTCCACCTCGACGATGTCGTGGTCCAGACGGCGGGCCTCGTGCAGCCGGGCGGCCGCCTGCTCCACCGGGGTACGGTCCGAAGCCTCCTCGCCGATGCGCAGCATCAGCCGGCGCAGCCGACGGGCCAGGCCCTCGATCGACTCGCCCGCCTCCTCCACCCACACCGGGGGCGGCAGCAGCAGATTGCAGCCGAGCCCGACGAACGCGCCGATCAGCGTCTCCACCACACGCGCCCACGCCGTGTCCCCGACGGTGGTCACGCCCAGCACCAGCATGGCGCTGATCGCCACCTCGGGGACGTACTCGTCGACCCGCACCAGATGCCCCACCCCCAGCGAGGCCACGATCAGCAGCGCGAGGCTCCACCAGGTCAGACCCACCAGGAGGCTGAAGGCGATGGCCACGAGCACACCGGCCACCACCGCGTTCACCCGGCGGATCCCGTTGGTGAGCGTCGCGTACAGGGTGACCTGGACGACGAGCAGCGCGGTCAGCGGTGCGGTGAGGGGCAGCGCCTCGGGGCTCAGGCGCAGGGCGATGACATAGGCGATCGTCGCCGCGGTGGCGGACCGCACTGCCTGGACGACGACGGGTTCCCGGTGGCGCTGTACGAATCGCACGAGCGGCGCCGCTCGCTCACTTACTTCTTGCATCGACAGTCCAGTTCCCCTTACCCGCGACCTCGAACGCTTCTTCACCACCTCGCGGCACGCGAAGGGCGACCTGCTGCGTCGATCGGCTGTATCGAGGACCGTGACTGTCCTCAAGTGAGCCTGGATCGTTCTCATCGGCCGGGGAGACACCGGGTGCATGAAGCGGAGGGGGAAGCTCCATGGCGGACAAGGCAGCCGGGGCCGGAGAGACGGCCACGGCCGACCGGGCCGACGGGGCGGGCGCACCGGGCATCCCCGGCCGAGACGGCCGAAGGGATCGGGCCGACGGCGGAACACCTCTGGACCACCTGCGGGACTCGTTCAAGGTCTTCGCCCCGGCGCGCGAGACCCCGGACGGCCACGACCGGTCGGCGACACTGCTGGCCTTCCTCGGCCGCGACCCACGCTGGTCCCCGCGCGCGACCTGAGGGCGCGGCGGGACGGGCCGCCGACCTCCTACGCGTCACCTGCGCGTCTACACGTCGTCGGCAAGCCGCCAACCCCGCCCGCACTCTGCTGCTTCGGCTGCGACGGCCCCGACGCGGACCTCCCGCACGCACGGGAGCCGCGCGCCGCCGAGACCCTCGGAGCGGTCTCGCTGCGCCCCGCCTTCAGCGCGGCCCCGGGAACGGGGTGATGTCCCGTCCAGCACCGCATCGCCGCCGAGCCCGACGAAGTGCGGCGGCTGCCGGCCGCGGGAGCGCGGGTGTACGTGTGCGGCGACGGTTCACTAATGGCGCCGGGTGCGCGGGAGGCGTTCCGTACCCTGTACCGGACCGCACGTGCTGCCCGGCGACACGGCCGCCGAGGCGTGGCTCGACGGGCTGATCGCGGACGGCCGTCGTGTGGAGGACGTCTACGCGGCGGGGTGACTCGGAGGAAGGAGCGGGCGGGGTGACGGATTCCTGGGAGCGGGCCCGGAGCGTCCTGGCGGCGGCGGGCATCCCGCCCGACCGGCTGGCCCACGTGGGGCCGCTCGGCGGCGGCACGTACAACACCGTCGAGGAGCTCCGTCTGACGGACGGCGGCCACTACGTACTGAAGGTCGCGCCCACGGCGCCGGGCCTGAGCTACGAGAGCCGACTGCTGTCCGCAGAGGCGGAGTTCTGTCGCGGGGCGGCCCGGGCCGAAGTGACGGCACCGCGTGTCATAGCCCTCGACGGGCAGTGGCTGCTGATGACGGTGTGCCCGGGGGAACCCTGGAACGGATCGCTGGCGCCCGCCGAACAGGTGGAGCTGCGCAGGGAGTTGGGAGGTCAGGTCGCCCGGCTGCACCAGGTGACCGGGCCGGGCTTCGGCTACCCCTCCGGCGCCTTCGGCCCGCTCGCCGCCGACTGGCGCTCCGCGTTCACGGCGATCTTCGACGCCGTGCTCGCCGACGCCCGCCGCTACGGCGCCCGGCTGCCGCGCCCCGCCGACGAGGTGGCCGCCGTCGCGCGGGCCGCGTACGACGCCCTCGACGAGGTGACCGTCGCCCGCCTCGTCCACTTCGACCTGTGGCCGGGCAACGTCCTGGTCGACCGTGCCGGCGCGAAGCCCCGGATCGGGGGACTCATCGACGGCGAGCGCATGTTCTGGGGCGATCCCCTCGCCGACTTCGTCTCCCTGGCGCTGCTGCAGGACATCAGAGACGACGAGGCGTTCCTGGCGGGCTACCGGGACGCCGGAGGGCACGCCGTGTTCGACGCGTCGGCCCGGCTCCGTCTCGCCCTCTACCGCGCGTACCTCTACCTCATCATGCTGACCGAGACGATTCCGCGGGCGGTCGGCGCGGATCAGGAGGAGTGGGTGCAGAAAGTGGTCGCCCCGCAGCTCGTGGCGGCACTGGACGAGATCGAGTCCGCGGGCGTCTCTTAGCTCACATCGTGAACTAAGGGTTGGAGGAATGTCGCGTGCCGCCCGCCCGCAGGGGTATGTTGCAGGTCGGGCAGGGTGCGAAGGGGAACGACATGACGGGGCGGAACGGGCGCACGGTACGCGACCTGAGGCGGGCCAACCGCACGGCAGTGCTGCAACGGCTCTACTTCGACGGGCCCCTCAGCCGTTTCGAGCTCGGTCCGGCCACCGGCCTGAGCTCCGGCTCGGTCAGCAACGTCGTCGCCGACCTGGTCGCCGACGGGCTGGTCGAGGAGGCCGGCAGCGTCGACTCCGACGGCGGTCGGCCCCGCATCCTGCTGCGGGTCGTGCCCGCCAGCGGTCACATGATCGGCGTCGACGTCGGCGAGACCCGGGTGCGGATCGAGCTTTTCGACCTGACCCTGACCGAACTCGCGCGCGTGGAAAGGCCGTTGGAGCAGCGGCGGTACGAGGTCGACGGGATCGTCGGGCACATCCGGGACGGCGTCGCCGAAGTGCTGGACGCCGCCGGCATCGGCCCGGAACAGCTGCTCGGGGTCGGTATCGGCGTCCCCGGCATCATCGAGCACACCCCCGAGCGCGGAGCCGTCGTACACGGCCAGACGATCGGCTGGGACGCCGTCCCCCTGGAGGCGCTGCTCCGCGAGCGGTCCATCCTTCCCGAATCGGTGCCGTACTTCATCGACAACGGCGCCAAGACCCTCGGCCAGGCCGAGATGTGGTTCGGCGGCGGACGCGGTGCGCACAACGCGGTCGTCGTCCTCTTCGGCTCGGGTGTCGGCGCCTGTCTCGTCACGCCCGAGGTGGAACACGGCCGGGCCGTCGAATGGGGGCATCTGACCGTACGCGTGCGGGGCCGCCGCTGCCGGTGTGGCGCCCTCGGCTGTCTGGAGGCCTATGCGGGCGCCGAGGCGCTGCTGGAACGCTGGCGCGAGCAGGGAGGCCGGCCGCCGGAGGGCGTGGACGAGGAGACCGCGCTGACGGCGATGCTCGGCGCCGCCTATCCCCTGGAGAGCGAGGAGTCGCCCGACCCCGTCGCGCTCGAGGTTCTGGAGGAGACGGCCGAGTACCTGGGCGCCGGCCTCTCCGACCTGATCAACCTCTTCCAGCCAGAGCGCATCCTCATCGGCGGCTGGGCCGGACTGCAGCTCGGCGCCCGCTTCCTGCCCGCCGTACGCCGCCACGCGACCGCGTACGCGTTGCGTCACCCCGCGCAGAAGGTCACCGTCGAGCTGGGACGGCTCGGCCCCGACGCGGTCACCGTCGGCGCGGCGATCCTTCCGCTCGCCGACTTCTTCGCCCGCGGCGGCCGACGCCCCGAGCCCACCCCCACCGGCCCCGCTCCCGCCTGGCGCACAGTCCTGGAGGAACGCGCCCCGCGCTGAGCCCACGCCCGGCCGGGCCCCGCGCCGGCCGGGCCCCACGCCCGGCCGGGCCCCGCGCCGGCCGGGCCCACGCGCCGGGTCGCCAGTGCGTGCCGGGTCGGCAGTCCTGCCGGGTCGGCATTCCGCGCCGGGTCTACGCCGCGACGACGCCCCGCGCCGGTTCGGGATTCTGCTCCGGGTCCGCGCCGCGACGACGCCCGGCGGTGAGTCCGCGCCCCGCTGAGCCCGCGCCCCGCGCCAGGTCGGCATCCCGCGCCCCGCGCCAGGTCGGCACCCCCTGCCGGGTCCGCGCCGCGAGGACGTCCCGCGTCGACTCCGCGCCGCCGCCCGACCGCGCCATCCGGACCTGCCTCCGCACACCCGGCCGCGCGGCCACGTTTCGCCGATCACCGTGGAGGTACTCGCCTCCTCGCCCGGGCGATCGCCGTCCGGGGAAGTCGCCCGCGTCCGGCGTGGTGCGACGGTGAAGGGAGGACGTCGTGGCCGCACAGCGCCCCGAAGGCCCCGGCGAGAACGGCACGCCGATCCCTCGCGATCTGCCGGACCAGCAGGCCGACGGGGGAGAGGACCCCTGGGACGTCGACGCCCCCGAGCGCCCCGGCGAGTCCGACGGATCCGCGGAGGACGCCCCTGACGTCCCCGACACCGACGAGTCGGGCACCGGCCGGCGGGGCGCGCCCCGCGCGGGCAGCGGTCAGTCCGACCACCCCGTGCCCGACGAGCCGTCCGACTGAGGAGCACCTCATGGGTACGGCCGACCGGATCCGCTCGTGGCCGGGACGCACTGACCGGCCGCGCCTGTCCGCCGACGCCCGACTCTCCGCCGGCGCCCGACTCTCTTCGGCACCGACCGGGCACCCAGGACCGGCCCGTCGCACGCGGCCATGACCCCAGAGGTAATCGACGCCGGCGGTGCCGGCCGCAAGCATGGGCGACGTACCCGGCCACCGCGTCCCCCAGCACCTCAGGAGAGCGACCCATGCCGTACTTCACGAGTCCCGTCGACGGCGCACGGCTGCACTACGTCGACTACGGGCCCGCGGACGGGCCCGTGATCGTCTTCGTGAACAGCCTGTACTTCGGGACCGGGATGTGGGAGTACCAGATGCTGCCGCTGGCCCGCGAGGGCCACCGTTGCGTGGGCTTCGACCGGCGCGGCCACGGCCGCTCCGACGACGTGTGGGGCGGCTTCGACCTGGACAGCCTCGCCGACGACGTGCAGGGCCTCCTCGACCGTCTTGACCTGAGTGGGACCACCCTCGTGGGGCACTCCCTCGGAACCGCCGAGATCGTCCGCTGCCTGACCCGGCACGGCGCCGGCCGCGTGGCCCGGGTGGCGCTGATCGCCGGCATGGCGCCCGGTCCGGCCCGGTCGGCGAACCACCCCGAGGGCGTCGACCCGGAGCTCATACGGGCGGGCACCGAGGCCTTCCGGCGCGACCGCTCCGCGTTCTTCGCCGACGGCGCGCACGCCTTCTTCGCGCTGGACCGGCCGGGCAACGAGCTGTCCGAGGCGTACGTCGAGTCCATGATCCGGAGCTGTCACGGCTCGACGGCACGGGCCGGTGTCGCCCTCGGTGAGCTGATCGCCGAACTCGACGTCGCCCCCGAACTGGCCGCGCTCGACCTGCCCGTGCTCGTCGTCCACGGCACCCACGACACCTCCGGGCCCATCGAGCTGACCGGCCGCCGCGCCGCGCGCCTCGCCCCGAACTCCACCCTCGAGGTGTACGAGAACGCCGGCCACGGCCTCTTCGCCACCCACGCCGACCGCCTCACCGCGGATCTGCGGAAGTTCGCGGCCGGGGGCTGACCCGGCGTCCGGCTACGCGAACGCGTTCACACCGGTCAGCCGTGCCGACAGCTCCCACAGCCGAGCCGCCTGTTCCGGGTCCGTCGCCCAGTCCTTGACGCCGACCCGCTCGCCGTCCGCCGGGGCGGGCTCGGCGATGTCGCAGTCCTCGAGGTAGACGCCGCCCATACCGGCCAACTGCGGCGAGGTCGCCGCCCACACCTGGGTGGCCGCGCCCTGCTCCGGGGTCTTGAAGCCCTCGACGTCGAGTACGTTCCCGTCCTCGTCGATCCAGCCGCGGTCCACCATCTCCTGCTTCGGCAGATGCCGCTGGAGGGGCGTGAGAATGCCACCGGGGTGGAGGGAGAACGCGCGGACGCCCCGGTCCCGGGCGAGCCGGTCGAGGTGGCCGGCGAACAGCACGTTCGCCGTCTTGGCCTGCCCGTACGCCTCCCACTTGTCGTAGCCGTCGCGCCAGTGGACGTCGTCCCAGCGCATCCCCGAGAAGTGGTGGCCGCGCGAGGACACGGAGACGATCCGGGCGCCGCCGGGCTCGATCGCCGGCCAGAGACGGTTGACGAGGGCGAAGTGGCCGAGGTGGTTCGTGGCGAACTGGGCCTCCCAGCCGGGGCCGACCCGGGTCTGCGGGCAGGCCATGATCCCGGCGCTGTCGATGAGGAGGCCGATGCTCCGGCCGGAGGCGAGGAAACGGTCGGCGAAGGCGCGCACGCTCTGCAGGTCGCCGAGGTCGAGGGTGTCCGTCTCGACGCCGTCGAGGCCGGCGAGGTTCTCGCGAGCGGTGTCCGGGCGGCGCGCGGGCACGACGACATGGGCGCCGGCCTTGGCCAGCGCGCGGGTGGTCTCCAGACCGAGGCCGGAGTATCCGCCGGTGACGACGGCCAGCTTCCCGGTGAGGTCGATGCCCCGCAGGACGTCGTCGGCGGTGCTCGTGGCGCCGAAGCCCGAGCCGATCTTGTGCTGTGCCGTGTCGCTCATGTCCGGAACGCTACGGATTGGAGTGCGCTCGAAGTCAAGTGCTCCGATGCGAGCGGCGGAGCCGTGGGGTCCGGGCCCGGTGGTGGGGTCTGAGCCGGGCGGACAGGGGAAAGCCCCGACCGGACGGGGGAATCACGGTCGGGGCGGTCTGAGCGTGGGCACGGATGGCGGTCGCCTGTCGGCGAAAGGCTCCACAGGGCTTCAGCCGGACGATCGTCCCTGCGGGCAAAAGGTGAGGCCCGGGGACACTGTCCCATCCACACCCACGAATGGTTCAACGGGGAACTTTCTATGGGTGTTCCCGGGCCCGTGGCCACGCGCGGTGATGTGTGTCACCGGCTCCGAAGGGACCGCGCGGATCACCTTCCCTCAGGCCAGCGGGCTGTCCGACAGGGACGCCAGGAGCTCGGCGGGGTCGGCGTAGACCGCTTCCGCACCCGCCTCCAGCAGGTCGGCGCGCGGGATGCCGCCGCACAGGACGCCCACGCAGCGCACCCCGGCCCGGCGGCCGGCGCGCATGTCCCACACGGTGTCCCCGACGAACACGGCCCCTTCGGCGCTCGCCCCGGCCAGCTCCAGCGCGTGTTCCACGGGTTCCGCGGCGGGCTTGCCCTCCTCCACGTCGTCCGCGCTCGCGGTGGCGGCGATGACGTCGTCGGCGTCGATGGCGCTCCGCAGGGCGGACAGCTCGGCCCCGCTCGCGGAGGTGGCCAGCACGACCGTCCAGCCGTCGTCGTGCAGCCTGCGCAGCAGCGGACCGGCGTCCCGCAGTGCCGGCAGCCGGTCGAAGTACTGCCCGTAGAGCGCCTTGTGCGCGGCGCCGATCCCGGCGTCCTCGTCCTTGTCCCGGTCGTCGCCGAGCAGGTGGGCGATGAGATCGTCGGAGCCCAGCCCGACCGCCCGGTGCACGGCGTGCATCGGGACCCGGTGGCCTGCCTGCCGGAAGGCCTCCCACCAGGTGGTGACATGCAGGTGGTTGGTGTCGACCAGGGTGCCGTCGACGTCGAACACGGCGGCGCGTGTCATCACGGGTCCTTTCTCTCGAGCCCCTCCAGTAGCCCCCGGGTACCACCTCAGGCAACCGTCACGCCCGCCGGCAGCCGCCGTTCCCGTGTCCAGGCCAGCAGGTCCGCCTGCGACCAGGCGGTCACGATCCGTTCTTCCGGCACCTCGCACTCCACGGCCCGCGCGCAGCCCAGGATCTGCCAGTCCAGCTGGCCGGGCGCGTGCGCGTCGGTGTCGACCGAGAACAGCGCGCCCGCCTCCACGGCCCGGCGCAGCAGCCGGCGCGGCGGGTCGAGCCGCTCGGGCCGGCTGTTGATCTCGACCGCCGTACCGGACTCGGCGCACGCGGCGAACACCGCGTCCGCGTCGAACTCCGACTCCGGCCGTCCCCGCCCGGTGACCAGCCGCCCGGTGCAGTGGCCGAGGACGTCGGCGTGCGGATCGCGCACGGCGTTGACCATGCGGCGCGTCATCGCACGGGACTCCATGCGCAGCTTGGAGTGCACGGACACGACCACCACGTCGAGCCGCTCCAGCAGCTCCGGCTCCTGGTCCAGGGATCCGTCGTCGAGGATGTCGCACTCGATGCCGGTCAGCAGCCGGAACGGCGCCCAGGTCGCGTTGAGCTCCTCGACCACCTCCAGTTGCCGGCGCAGCCGCTCCGGCGACAGCCCGCGGGCCACCGTCAGACGGGGTGAGTGGTCGGTCAGCACGGCCCACTCGTGGCCCAGCGCTGCCGCCGCCCGGCCCATCTCCTCGATGGGGCTGCCGCCGTCCGACCAGTCGGAGTGGACATGGCAGTCCCCACGCAGCAGCGCCCGCAGCTCGGACCCCGCACCGTCCGTGAGCGGCCCGCCGGCCTCGTCCTCCAGCTTCTCCAGATAGGACGGGACCTGCCCGGCGAGCGCCTCGCGCACCACCTGGGCGGTCTTGGGGCCCACGCCCTTCAGCGACTCCAGCGTCCCGTCGGCCGCCCGCTGCGCGACCTCCGCCGCGGGCAGCGGGGTCAGCACGCCGGCCGCGGTCCGGAAGGCGCGGACCCGGTAGGTCGGCGCCAGGGACCGCTCCAGCAGGAAGGCGATCCGGTCCAGGGCTTCGACGGGATCCATCGCCACCTCCTGGCTCCAGAGTTCCCCACCGGCGCAGGGACCGCACCAGGAAATCGGATGATTCGTACCGGGAGATTCCGCTTTACCCTCTATGTCATGACCGAAATCGCGAGTCTCCGTATCTCCCACCCGCGGATCATGGTGCTCGGGGTGCAGCCGGGCCCGGCGCCGTTCCGCATCGTGGAAATCGACACCGAGGTGGTCGGCGAGGCGAGGGACGTGACCGACGTCCTCGAGATCGCCGCCGCGTTCGGAATCACGGTCCACGACCTCGACGACCCCGACGTCGTGCGATGGGTGGGCGGGGACCGGTACACCTGGACCCCGCGCTGACGGCGGTCAGGCTCCCTCTCGGGCGTCCCGCCGCAGGTGCCGTTCCCGTGCGTGCACCGCACGGCTCATCCGGCGGCCCACGAGCAGGTAACCGATCAGTGCGCCCGTGGTGTTGAGGATGACGTCGTCGATGTCGAAGGCGCGTCCGGTCACCACCGCGCCCTGGGCGAACTCCACCAGCAGCATGACGGTCGCGGTCAGCAGCAGGACGCGCAGGACCCCGCGCGCCCGGGGTGCGACCACCGGCACCAGGACGCCGAAGGGCACGCCGAGCAGTATGTTCCCGCCGATCTGCTTGACCGCGTCGCGGAGTTCGGGCTGGTCGAGGTAGGCACGCAGGGAGTCGCCCGGACGCAGGTTGGAGTGCACCAGTGCCACGGAGGCCGGTGACGGCTCCAGTGTGAGCCGGGCGAGCACGACGGCGAACGCCACCATGAACCCGAAGGCGAACAGCATCGCCAGCAGCCGGAGCGGGAGCGGCAACGGCCGGCGTTCGGCGCGTTCCGGCTTCTTCGACGAACCGGCCTTCGGTCCCGACTTCGAGCGGGGCTTCAGGCCGGGCTTCGGGCCGGATTCCGGGCCGGATCTCGAGCGCGGCCCGAAGGGGAAAGCGCGCTTCGGGCCCGACTTCCCGGTCCCGTCCTTCGGCGGGGCGGGCTCCTTGGTCCTGCCGGCGCGTGGGCGGAACACGGCAAGCGGACGTAGGGCTGTACGGGCCATCCGGTCCTCCAGTCTGCAAGTTCCCTGCGTGGTAGGGCGCTTACCCCCGAACTGCCGAGGGATGCGGTCCGAATCGCCGCGGCCCGCGTTTGCGTTCGAGCTGCCGTGGAACTCCGGGCGCAGGCCTGCACGTGCCGACCCCCCGGTCCCCGGCACGACAGGGGTGGTGCTCGGAGGCCGCCCGAGCGGCGCGGGCGACGAGCGTGACCGACCGGTGAACGGCCGGCCGCTCGCGGCGGCCGTCGCCCTGGCCGGGTGAGTGGGGGCGTCCCTGCGGGGCGTGGCCCCGGCCCGCCGCGCCGCCGCGTCGTCGCCCACAACCGCCCCACTACAGGCCGCGCCGGTGCTGTCGGGGGTGTTCGGCGGCTGACGCGGCGGGACGAGCGCCCTGCGTAGGCGGTCAGGTGTGGTAGGTCACCTTCACCTCCTTGAAGCCGAGGGAGTGCAGCAGCCCCTGGAGCATGTCGGTGGTGTTGGTCTCGGCGCGGGCGGTCAGTTCGCTCTCCTTCGCCGCCTCGGAGATGTGCTTGACCGCCAGCTTCTGCACGGCCTGCTCGCCGCTCGGGTTGTCCGAGAAGAGGTCGCCGAGGCGGTCGAAAAGGCCGCGCTGCTTGGAGACCGCGTAGGAGCGGTCGGGGTCGAGCGCCGGCTTGCCGAGCAGGGCGTGCGGCAGCCGGAGCGTGGCCGAGGTGCGGTCCTCGTCGACCGTCACGTCCTTGTCGCCGACCTTGCCGAGGTCGACATAGGCGTCCACGGTGCCCGCCCCGACGTACAGGGTGCGGGTGCCGCGGATCGCGTCGGGGAGGTACTTGGCGTCCTTCTCCAGGTCGACGACGACCTGGAAGTTGCCGGAGGCGGCGTCGTAACGGCTCATGTCCTGGATGGATTCCAGCAGGGCGGGGCCCGAGCGGTCATGGGTCTCGGTGCCGAAGAAGTCGCGCAGTCCCGGCAGCAGGCTCAGCCGGATCCCGGCGAACATCACGACGAGTACGACCACGACGGCGGTGAGCACCTTGGCCCAGCCGGGCATGCGCCGGGGCAGGCGCGTGGTGGGCTTGTCGGGCTTGATGGAAGTCGTCATGCGAACGGCCCTCCTTCCTGCTGTCCGGATGCCCGCCAATCGCCCTGTCAGACCGCGCTGTTGACAACCTGTGACAGTGAGGGCAGGGACGACCGGCCGCCCGGGTGAGCGGGCTGGAGCGTGCCGCGGGGCAGCCCCGGGGGCGCCGGGTGACGGTCCCGGCCCGCCGGGCCGGTGGCCGCCCGGGACCAACGAGCGCCGGCTGGGGGAGAGGAAGCAGCGCTCGCAGACGACGTCCGCCCGCCGCGACCGGCGTGGTGACGACGTCCGCCGCCGCGACCGGCGTGGTTGTGGCCGCTCCACCCGGTTGGCCGCTTCGAGCGGTCCGGGGCTCGCGGTGGCAGGCGGCGACCGGTTTCCCCGGGGTCTGAGGGACTCCGAGTGACTTCGAGTGGCCGTGCGGGACTCCCGCGCACTCCTGGGGGTGGGCAAAACGGACGCGGTCCGTAGCATGAGAGCTCCCGCCCCAGCCGGACATGGTCAGCGAGGAGCCGATCGTGCGAGACATCTCCGTGTTCAGCGGTAGTGCCCACCCCGAGCTGGCCGCCGAGGTCTGTGCCCACCTCGGCGTGCCCCTGAGCCCCACCCGACTGAGCAGGTTCGCCAACGACTGCCTGGAGGTCCAGCTCCAGGCGAACTGCCGGGAACGGGATGTCTTCCTGGTCCAGCCCCTGGTCCGGCCCGTGCAGGAGCACCTCGTCGAGCTGCTGCTGATGTGCGACGCGGCCCGCGGGGCGTCGGCGGGCCGGATCACCGTCGTCATGCCGCACTACTCCTACGCCCGCTCCGACAAGAAGGACGCGCCCCGCATCTCCCTGGGCGGACGCCTGGTCGCGGACCTGATGGCGGCGGCCGGCGTCCACCGGGTCCTCACCATGACCCTGCACTCGCCCCAGGTGCACGGCTTCTTCTCGATGCCCGTGGACCACCTGCACGCCCACCGGGAGCTGGCCGCCCACTTCCGCCGCTACGACCTCACCCGCACCACCGTGGTCTCGCCCGACCTCGGCAACGCCAAGGAGGCCGCCGCCTTCGCCCGGATGATCGGCGCCCAGGTGGCGGCCGGCGCCAAGCAGCGGTACGCCGACGACCGGGTCAGTATCAGCGCCGTGATCGGCGAGGTGGCCGGGCGGGACGTGATCGTCCTCGACGACGAGATCGCCAAGGGCAGTACGGTCCTGGAACTGCTCGACCGGCTGCGGGAGTCGGAGCCGAGGTCGATACGGGTGGCGTGCACGCACGGCCTGTTCGCGGCCGGTGCTCTCAAGCGGCTCAGCGAGCAGCCCGACGTGCTGGAGATCGTGTGCACCAACACGGTGCCGGTGCCCGCCGAGGAGCACACCGACAAGCTGCGGATCCTGTCCATCGCGCCCGCCCTCGCGGAGGCCGTGCGCCGTATTCACAACGGTGAGTCCGTCAGTGCCCTGTTCGACGCGGCGCGCGGCCCATAGCCGGGGACCGGAACCAGGGGGCTTGGGGACCGGGGACCAGGGGGCTGCGGGACTGAGGGGACTGAGGTAACGGGAGGAGCGCTTCGAGCGCCGTCATAACGTGCCGGAGGTGGCCTCGGGGTGTTCCAGGGCCGCGTCCAGCGTCGTGGCGGGCGGCAGCAGCCGGTACAGCCCCGTGGCCCGCAGGATCCGCAGGGTGAGCCGATGGGTGCAGACGAGGTGCAGATGGCCGCCGTGGTCGAGGACGCGCCCGCGCGCCCGGTACAGCAGGCGCAGCCCGGAGCAGTCGAAGAACTCGATCCGGCTCAGGTCGATCACGATCCGGGGGGCAGGACCGCCGGTCGCGTCGTCGAGGAGCGGGGAGATCTCGGTCGCCGCGACGATGTCGATCTCGCCGCGGAACTCCAGCACGGTGTACCCCCGGTCCTCGCGGACGCGCAGATGTGGGGTGTCCGCTGCGGGTTTCTCCAGCACGACGACATCGCCTCCAACCCGCTCCACCGGTCGGGAGCCTCCAACGGGCGGGGAGCAGACAGCCGTTCCCCGCCCCAGCAAGTTACCCCTGATCGAGTGAATTCCAGCATGTTCGATTGACATATGTCTTCGAAATGCAACCGACTCCGCCGGAGTTTTTTCGCGCCGTGAGCGAAGGGGTGCGCCGAGTGCTACGACAGGGCGTGCCACGCCTTGGAGAGCGCTGTGCGCAACTGCTCCGCCTGGTGTGCGGTGAGCTCCCGCACCATGCGCTCCTCCAGTTCCCGCACCGGCCCGGCGTGCCGGTCCAGCAGTTCGCGCCCCTCCGTGGTGAGCAGGATCAGCAGCTCGCGCCGGTTGCGTGGATTGCGTTCGCGGCGGATGAGACCGCGGGTCTCCAGGGAGCGCACCAGGTCGGCGATGGACTGGGCGGTCACGAAGGAGTCCCGGGCCAGCTGGGCGGCGGACAAACCGTCGTGCCGTTCCAGCACGGTGAGCGCCGTGTACTGCAGGGCAGTGATCCCCGACGGCTTGACCAGCTCGTCCAGGTGGGATCGCACGACCAGCTCCACCTGCTTCACCATGTAGAGCAGGGACGGGGGCTCCTTGTGGGGCTGAGGTGCGGACGCTGTCTTGGTTGTCTGGGTGCCGGCCATGAGTCCGAGCGTAGACCATTGACAGGAAACCTGTCTGTAATGAGACTGCGGACCAACAGGAATCCTGTTGGTTGAAATCTTGGCGACGATGCTGAGGAGTGGCGATGACCACCTTCGAGACCGACCCCGGTCGGCTGTTCATCGGGGGACAGTGGCGTGAGGCCGCAGGCGGAGCGCGGACCGAGGTGGTCGACCCGTCCCGGGGCACGGTCGTCACCACCGTGGCGGAGGCGGGCGCCATCGACGTCGACGCCGCTGTACAGGCCGCGCGCGCGGCCTTCGACGCCGGGCAGTGGTCCGGACTGAGCGGCCGGGAGCGCGGCCGCGTCCTGCTCCGGGTGGCGGAACTGATCCGTGCGGAGGCCGACGAGATCGCCCGGCTGGAGAGCCTGGACGTCGGCAAGCCGATCACCCTGGCGCACGCGGTCGACGTCACGAACGCGGCCAACGACTACGAGTACTTCGCCTCCCTCGCCTTCTCCCTGGACGGCGCGACCCGCGACACCCCGATGAACGCCCTCGCCTACACCAAGCGGGGTCCGATCGGTGTGGTCGCCGCGATCACCCCGTTCAACTTCCCGCTGATCCTGGCCGGTTCGAAGATCGCCCCGGCGCTCGCCGCCGGCAACACGGTCGTCCACAAGCCCGCCGACGAGACCCCGCTCAGTGCCCTGTACATGGCGGGACTGTTCCAGCGGGCCGGCGTCCCGGACGGGGTGGTCAACGTCGTCACCGGCGCCGGTCCGGTCGCAGGCGAGGCGCTGCTGCGGCACCCCGGCGTGGACAAGATCGCCTTCACCGGCTCCACCGCGGTCGGCCGGCACGCCGCGAGCATCGCGGGTGAGAACCTCACGCCGGTGACCATGGAACTCGGCGGCAACGCGGCGCACATCGTCTTCGAGGACGCCGACCTGGAGAAGGCCGTCGGCGCGGTCATCAAGGGATTCGTCTTCAACACCGGCCAGTTCTGCATGGGCGGCCCACGTCTGCTGGTGGCGCGCCCGGTCTACAGCACGCTGCTGAACATCCTCGCCGAGGCCGTCCCCGGCGTGCCGGTCGGCGACCCCCGGCAGGTGGAGACCGTCGTCGGCCCGATGGCCGGGGAGAAGCACCTGCACAAGGTCGAGGAGTACGTCGAACTGGCCCGCAAGGAGGGCGCCCGCGTCGTCTGCGGCGGCGAGCGCCTCGACCTCGACGGCGGCTACTACTACCAGCCCACCGTGATCGCCGACCTCGCGAACGACTCCCGTGTCGTCCAGGAGGAGATCTTCGGCCCGGTCCTCACCGTCCAGCCCTTCGACGACGAGGACGAGGCCGTCGCGCTGGCCAACTCCACGCCGTACGGCCTGGCTTCGGGCATCCAGACCGGCAACCTGGCCCGCGCCCACCGCGTCGCCGACCGCCTCCAGGCAGGCATCGTCTGGGTCAACGACTGGGCGATGCTCGACCCGGCCGTCCCCTTCGGCGGCGTCAAGGACTCCGGTTTCGGCCGCGAGTACGGCCCCGAGGCGCTCCACGCGTACACCAAGGTCAAGTCCGTCGTCGTCTCGCTCGACTGAACGCGCCGCGAAGCACAGGGAGTCCAACCCATGTCCATCACCACGCGCGCCGCCGTCGTAGAGTCCGGCGGAGTCCCCTTCACCCTGTCCGACGTCGTCCTCGACGACCCCGCCCCGCACGAGGCGGTCGTCCGTCTGGTGGCGGCCGGACTGTGTCACACCGACCTCGGTGTGGCGAGCGGCGGGCTGCCCTTCCCGCTGCCCGGAGTCCTCGGCCACGAGGGCGCGGGCGTCGTGGAGTCGGTCGGCTCGGCCGTCACCGGGGTGGCGCCCGGCGACCATGTCGTGCTGTCCTTCACCTCCTGCGGCGAGTGCCGCAACTGTCACGGCGGCCACCCCGCCTACTGCGCCACCTGGCTGCCGCTGAACCTCATCGGCGGCCGTCGCGCCGACGGCACCAGCACCATCAGCCGGGACGGCGAGCCCCTCGGCGGCCACTTCTTCGGCCAGTCCTCCTTCGCCGAGCGGGCCCTGGTCGACGAGCGCAGTCTCGTCAAGGTCGACCGCGGCGTACCGCTGGCGTCGATCGCCCCGCTGGGCTGCGGAGTCCAGACCGGCGTCGGCGCCGTCTGGAACGTGCTGAAGCCGGCGACCGGCAGCACGATCGTCGTCCTCGGCGCGGGCGCCGTAGGCCTGTCGGCGGTCATGGCGGCCGCCCTCACCCCGGCCACCACGATCATCGCGGTCGACCGGGTCGCCGAACGCCTGCAGCTGGCCAAGGAGTTGGGCGCCACGCACACCGTCGACGCGGGCGGGACCCCGCTGGGCGAGGCGGTCGCGGAGATCACCGGCGGGCGGGGCGCCGACGGCATCGTCGAGACCACGGGCAACACGGCCGTGCTGCGCCAGGGCGTCGACGCGCTCGCCGCCCGCGGCACCCTCGTCGTCGTGGGCGCACCGCCCTTCGGCAGTGAGGTCGCCCTGGACGTCAACGGGCTGCTGGGCGGCAAACGGGTCGTCGGGCTCACCCTCGGCGACAGCGAGACGCAAGCCTTCATCCCGGCCCTGGTCGAGCTGGTCAAGGAGGGGCGGCTCCCGCTGGACCGCCTGATCGGCACCTATCCGTTCGCGGACATCGACCAGGCGGTGCGGGACATGACCGCGGGCAGGACCATCAAGCCCGTGCTGCTGTTCTGACGGCTCGTCAGTCGACCGTCAGGACCAGCTTGCCGGTGGTCCGGCCGGTGTCGCCGAGCGTGTGTGCCTCGGCGGCATCGGCCAGCGCGAACGTTCCCGCGATCGTGGCGCGCAGCTTCCCCGTCCCGACCAGTTCGGCGATCGTCCGCATCCCGGCCCGGTCGGCGTCCACGAGCATCCGCACCGCCCGTACGCCGAGCCGCTCCGCCTCCTCGTAGAACTCGTTCGACCCCACCGGCAGGATCGACACCACGGTCCCGCCCGGCCGCAGCACGCGCAGGGACCGCACGGAGGTGTCCCCGCCCAGCGTGTCCAGGACCACGTCGACGTCCTTGACGGCCTCGGTGACGTCGTTCTCCCGGTAGTCGATCACCTCGTCGACGCCGAGCTCCCGCAGGAACTCGTGCTTGCCCGCGCTGGCCGTACCGATCACATACGCGCCGCGCGCCTTGGCGATCTGCACGGCGACATGGCCCACACCGCCCGCGGCCGCGTGGATCAGTACCCGCTGTCCGGCCTCGAGTGCGGCGTTCTCCACCAGGGCCTGCCAGGCGGTCAGCGAGACCAGCGGCAGCGCGGCCGCCTGGACGTGGTCGATCCCGGCCGGCTTGTGCCACAGGGCACGGACCGGGGCGATGGCGTACTCGGCGTGCGAGCCGTGGCCGTAGGGGTACGGCAGCATGCCGAAGACCTCGTCGCCCGGCCGGAAGGCGGCCACGCCGATGCCGACCGCCTCGACGGTCCCGGAGAGGTCCCAGCCCAGGACGAAGGGCGGTTCGCCCAGGAATCCGCCCGTCGCGCGGTGCTTCCAGTCGGTCGGGTTGACGCCGGCGGCGCGCACCCGGACCAGCACCTCGTTGGGACGCGGTGCGGGTCGCTCCACTTCTTGTTCCTCGAGGACCCCGGGTCCGCCGAGGACGTTCTGGCTGATGACGCGCATGGTGTTCACAGTGCTCATGGTGACCAGCCTGCCGGGCCGTGCCCGACCGGGAAATGGCAAGATTGCCAAGCTTCGATAGGATCGTGCCATGCAGGCACAGCAGCGCAAGCACCGGGTGGTCGTCCTCGCCCTCGACGGCGTCTACCCCTTCGAGCTCGGCATTCCCAGCCGGATCCTCGGCGCGGCCGACGGCCACTACGAGATCCTGACCTGCTCGGTCGACGGCCGCCCCGTCCAGACCAACGCCGACTTCACGGTCGGCGTGCAGCACGGCCCGGAGGCGCTGGCCACGGCCGACACGGTCGTCGTCGCCCCGGTGGCGTCCGGCTGGATCACCGCCGAACTGCCGGACGGGGTCGCCGAGGCGCTCGCCCGGATCCGACCCGAGGCGCGCATCGTCTCCATCTGCACCGCCGCGTTCGTCCTCGCCGCCGCCGGTCTCCTGGACGGCCGCCGGGCCACCACCCACTGGCAGGTCGCCGAGGCGTTCGGCCGGATGTACCCGCAGGTCGACCTCGACCCGGACGTCCTCTTCGTCGACGACGGCCGCGTGCTGACCTCGGCGGGCGCCGCCTCCGGGGTCGACATCTGTCTGCACCTGGTCCGCAAGGACCACGGCAGCGAACTCGCCAACAAGGTGGCCCGCCGCTGCGTGGTCCCGCCGTTCCGCGACGGCGGTCAGGCGCAGTACATCGAACAGCCCGTTCCCGAGACCGGCCCGGCGAGCACGGCGGCCACCCGCGCCTGGGCCCTGGGGCGCCTCGACGAGTCCCTCGCCCTCGCCGACCTCGCCACGCACGCCAGGATGAGCCCGCGCACCTTCGCCCGCCGTTTCCAGGACGAGGTGGGCATGAGTCCCGGCCGCTGGCTGATCCAGCAGCGTGTGGTGCACGCCCGGCACCTGCTGGAGGCCAGCGATCTCTCCGTCGACCAGATCGCCGGCCGGGTCGGCTTCGCCACCGGCGCCTCACTGCGCCAGCACCTGCACGCGGCCATCGGGGTCTCCCCCCAGGCGTACCGCAGGACGTTCCAGACGGCCCGCTGAACGTTCCGGATCGCTGCCGCGTCACAGGAGCGGGCGCGAAAGGGCGACCGCGGGACGGGAACGGGGGACGGGTATGCGCGCACGGTTCGTGGCGTCGGGGCTGCTGGTGGTGCTGGCGGCCGCCGGATGCGGTGCCGGGGACGAGAAGGACGTGACCGTCGAGGGCACGCCCCCGGCGACCCCGTACGCCGGTCCCCTGGACATCGCCACGAAGGAGCTGGACGAGAGCACGCCGGAGGCCCTGCGCAGCGTGTCCGGCGCCGCGGGCCGGGCGCTGGAGTGCGACGGGGAGATCTTCTGGGGCGGCGGGCCGGACGGCTGGAGCGAGCGCGACGGCGGTGACACCCCGGAGGAGGGGCTGCGGCTCTACTTCGACATGTTCGAGCCGACGGGCCCGCACTCCGGCTTCCGGGCGGAGCGCGAGGAGGCCGACCGGGTGCTGTACTCGTACGACGTGGACGGCCGGACGAAGGTCGCCGTCGTCGTCGCCCGGGACCAGAAGGAGCGGCCGGGCTGGGGTCCGGAGACCAACGCCTCCTGTGATCCGGCCGAACTTCCCGCGAGCGTCACGGGCTCCGGCGAACCGGAGATCTGGACCGACCGGCACGGTGAGCGGGTCGCGACCACGATCGTGAGCAGCCATTCCGGTGCCGAGCACTGCGGCTGGCAGACGGCGCACTTCCTGGGAACGGGCCGCGGCGAGAACTACCGGCAGTACGTCCGCGACCCCGACGGCGTGATCGAGAAGGACCTGCTGACCTCGCCGTACGACGGTGACGCCGCTGTGCCCGCTGACGCCCACGACACCGGATACCGCTACGGCGACCGGCGGTTGTGGCTGACGGACGACGCCTCGACGGCGTACGTCCGCACCTCCGAGGGTGTGGAGGCATGGCCCCTGGCGAAGGAGACGGTGGCGTGCGCGTGACCGCCGGTCAGCGGCTCGCGTGCAGCGCGACCAGCAACTGCCACACCTGGTCGGCGATCTCACCGGGCGTGCCCTCGAGGTCGCCGTGCAGCCAGTCCGCCAGCACCCCCGCGAAGGTCGCGGCGACGGCCGAGGCGACCAGGGGCGCGTCGGCCGCGCCCGCCCGTTCCCGCTCCCGCAGGCTGTAGGCCCGCAGGTCCCGGTGCAGCACACGGCCGAGCGGTCCGCCGCCGCCCGGCGCGAGCAGGGTGCGGTACAGCGCGGCGTGCGGCGTCAGCGAGCCGAAGAACTCCGGCAGCGCGGCCGGCGCCCGTACCGGGTCGGGCCGCCCCCGCCACGCGTGCAGCGCCTCCACGGCCTCGCGCACGACGTCCGCGCAGGCGTCGACCGCGAGCGCCTCCAGGTCGGGATAGTGCACGTAGAAGGTGGCCCGGCCGACCCCGGCCCGCCGCGCCAGCGCGGCGACGCCGACCTCCTCCAGCGGCCGCTCGGCGCATTCCTCGAGCAGCGCCGCGCGCAGCCTCGCCCGGGTGCGGGCCGCGCGCGGGTCCTCGGGCTCGCCGCGGGTCACTGCGCGATCAGGACGGCGGCCAGGGCGAGCGCACCGGGCAGGGCCTGGGCGACCAGGATCCGGCGGTTCGCGGTGGCCGCGCCGTACACGCCGGCCACGATCACACAGGACAGGAAGAACACCTGCGCCCGGAATCCGGTCGGGTCGGCCGCGATCAGCCCCCACACCAGGCCGGCCGCGAGGAAACCGTTGTAGAGCCCCTGGTTGGCGGCCAGCGCGGCGGTCCGCTTCGCCATCTCCGCGTCCAGGCCGTGGAACGACATCCCCGGCTTCTTCTGCCACAGGAACATCTCCATCACCAGGATGTAGAGATGCAGTGCGGCCACCAGAACGACCAGCACGTTCGCCAGGATCTCCATGGTCTCCCTCAATTTCTTGGACAGGTGTCCACTATAGCGGGACACCTGTCCAGGAAGTCGGTCGCCGGTGGGACTCGTGTGACCCCCGGGGCGGAACTCTTGGTGCGAACCGCTCGGTGACGGCCACACTGAAACCATGACGCCAGCACCCGCACGCCCCGCGAAGCAGCGCAAGCTCGACACCCTCCACCGGCTGGAACACGACGTAGACGCCTGGGTCGCCACGGCCGCCGAGGGCGGCGCCGCCCCCTATCTGGTCCCCCTCTCCTTCGTCTGGGACGGCGCGACCCTGCTCTTCGCCACGCCCGCCACCAGCCCCACCGGCCGCAACCTGGTGGCCACCGGTGTCACGCGCATCGCCGTCGGCCCGACCCAGGACGTCGTGATGATCGAGGGCACCGCCGTGGCCGTGCCGCCCGTCGAACTGCCGGAGGAGGACGCCGAGATCTTCGCGGGCAAGACCGGCTTCGACCCGCGCGAACTGGCCGCGCCCTACCTGTACTTCCGAGTCCTCCCCGGCCGGATCCAGGCCTGGCGGGCGGCCAACGAGATCCAGGGGCGGGAGCTGATGCGGGACGGGACATGGCTGGTGGCCGACTGAAACGGGGGTATCCGCAAGGTCCGGGGACGGGACTCGCCCGCCCCGGTCCGGATCTCGCGGAGGAGACGACGACATGGCATTGGTGAAAGCGGGCGTCGTGGTGCTCGACTGTGCCGAGCCCGAGAAGCTCGCCGAGTTCTACAAGGGGCTGCTGGACGCCGAGGAGATCGTCGCGTCCGCCAACCGGGTGGAGATCAGGGGCGAGGACGGGACCCGCCTGGCATTCCGGCGCGACGTGAACGCGACCCCGCCGAGCTGGCCCCGCCCCGAGAACTCCTTTCAGGCCCACCTGGACTTCCTCGTCGACGACCTCGACGAGGTGGAACGCAGGGTCGTGGGTCTGGGAGGCCGCCCCCTGGAGACCAGGGGCGCCCCCGGTCCGCACGAGGAGCGCGGCTACTCCGACCCGTCCGGCCACTCCTTCACCATCCGCCTCGAGCCCCCCACGGCGCCGAAGCAGGGCTGAAGCCGGGTACGGGAGCGGCCCGGCCCCCGCCCGGACGGCGCCGGGCAGGGCCGGGCCCGGACCGGGCCGGCGGTGGCCCCGCGGAGCCCGCAGGGGCGCCGCGCCGCCACCGCCGGCCCCGGGAGTTCCCGGGCGCCCCGCTCAGTCCCGGCCGCCCTTGTCCTGGGCCGGCCACACTCCCGTGGACCGTTCGATCGCCTTGGCGCCGGTGCGGTCCGCGGCGCTGCGGACCGCCGCGAAGATCGCGCCCTGGACCGCCGCGGCCAGCAGGATCTCGCCCCATCCGCGGTCCCGGTCCAGGGCGTCCGGAGCGTCGTCCTCGTGTCGGATCACCTTCCACGCCTTGCGGAACGCGAGTCCCGCCAGGGCGCCGCTCGCCCAGCTCAGCGCGAATCCGACGGGCTTGTAGGCAAGGGGGAGCTTGCTCTTCTTCTTCTTGGCCACGTGTGTCTCACTCCTTCTTCCGGTGCTGCGTGGATGGGGGTCTCAGGGTCGTCCCCACGGGAACCTCTTCGCCGACGGGGACCGGGCCGGGCGGCGTCCCGGTGCCGAACGGGCGGCCGCCGAGTTCCTCGCGGTGATGGGAGGTGTGCCAGCCGGCCAGGTCCGGGCCGAGGGGGACGATCCGGGTCGGGTTGATGCCGGTGTGCACCCGGTAGTAGTGCCGCTTGATGTGATCGAAGTCGACGGTGTCACCGAAGCCGGGCGTCTGAAAGAGATCCCGGACGTACGCCCACAAAACCGGATTCTCCGTCAACTTCCAGCGGTTGCACTTGAAGTGACCGTGATAGACGGCGTCGAAACGCACCAGTGTGGTGAACAGCCGGATGTCCGCCTCGGTGATCGTGTCGCCCACCAGGTAGCGCTGCCCCGCCAGTCGGGACGCAAGCAGCTCCAGCCGCCGGAACACACCCGCGCACGCCGCCTCGTACTCGCCCTGCTCACTGGCGAAACCCGCCCGGTACACCCCGTTGTTGACGTCCTCGTACACGTCGGCCATGACCGAGTCGATCTCGTCGCGCAGCCGGTCGGGGTAGAGGTCGGGGGCGCCGGGGCGGTGCAGGGCCGTCCACTCGGTGGCGAGGTCCAGGGTGAGCTGCTGGTAGTCGTTCGTCACCAGCTCGCCGCTGGGCACGTCCACGATCGCCGGCACGCTGACACCGTGCCCGTGGTCGCGCTCCCGCCGGTCGTACGCCTCGCCGAGATGGCGGATGCCGAGGACCGGGTCGCGGCCGTCCGGGTCGAGGGTGAAGCGCCAGCTGCGGTCGTCCTGGATCGGGTCGGCGATCGCCATCGACAGCGCGTCCTGCAGACCGAGGAGGCGCCGGGAGATCACCGCCCGGCTCGCCCACGGGCAGGCACGGCTGACCACCAGCCGGTAGCGGCCCTCCGCCACGGGCCAGCCATCGCGGCCGTCCGCCGTGATCCGGTCGGTGAAGTGACTCTTCGACCGCTGGAACGCCTTGTGGCCGTACGCGCTGTTGCCGTCGCCCCCGCCGCTCATGATGCCTCCCGCCGTCGTCGTGTCCTGTCGTGCGTGTCCCGGTCGCGGGCACGTCCTGCTGAACGCGTTCCCCGATTTCCGCCGACGGCACGGTATGAGCTCGACCCGCCTGGGCAGTCGGCGAACGTGACAGGGACACCTTCAGAACGGCACACCACACGTACCGCCGACGCGAACGCCACCCGGACCGCCGACGCGAACACCGAACGGGACACCGATGCGAACACCGAACGGGCGGCCGAGGAGAAAGCGCGAGGGAAAGGAGATCGCACCACCGAGTCGGCCGCCGACCGCAAGACCCGCGTCACCGTCCTGGTGGCGCTCGCCGCCAACCTGCTGATCGCCGTCGCCAAGGCGTTGGGCGGCCTGTTCGCGGGCTCGCCCGCGCTGCTGTCGGAGGCGGCGCACTCCGTGGCCGACAGTCTGAACGAGGTCTTCCTCCTCGCCGCACTGCGCCGCAGCCGGCGCCCGGCCGACGCCCGGCACCCCTTCGGTTACGGCAAGGAGCGCTTCTTCTGGTCGCTGCTGGCCGCCGTGGGGATCTTCGTCATGGGCGGCTGTTTCTCCTTCTTCCAGGGCGTGGAGGCCCTCCGGTCGGGCGCCGACGAGAAGTTCAGCGGCTATGTGGTGGGCCTGATCGTGCTCGGCGTAGCCTTCCTCGCCGAGGGCGTCTCACTGCTGCGCGCGCTGCACCAGGTCCACAAGCAGGGCGGGGGTGTCGCGGGTATGCGCGACCCGGCCCTGCGCACGGTCGTCGCCGAGGACGGCACCGCCGTGCTCGGCGTCACCCTGGCCGCGATCGGGATGTTCCTGCACATGGTGACCGGGCAGGTCGTGTGGGAGGCCTCCGCCTCGCTGGCGATCGGCGCGCTGCTCGTCTACGTCGCCTACCGGCTCGGGCGCGAGGCCCGCGACCAGCTCATCGGCGAGGCCGCCGACCCCGAGACCGGGGCGCGGATCCGCGCGCTGCTCGACGCCCAGCCCGAGATCGACAGCGTGGAAGCGCTGTTCACGATGAAGATGGGCCTCGACGCGGCCCTGGTGGCGGCCCGCGTCGACCTCATGCCGGGCCTGGACAGCGAGCGGGTCGAGGAGGTCGCCGTGCGCATCAAGCGCTCGATCGCGGCGACGGTGCCCGAGGCGGACCAGATCTTCCTCGATGTGACCGACCGGGGCGCGCGCGAGGCAGCGGAAAGCCCCGCCGCGACGGGGGAACGCGGCGGGGCCTGACAGTCGGGTGCCCGGTGGGAGCACCGTCACGCCTGTCCGCGACAGATTTTTCTACGAGCTGCTCGAGGAGTCCTCGAGCATCGCTCGAACGGTCCCCGCAGGGACACCTTCCGCGCCCGGACGGAGGCCGGCGTCTCAGCTGCCGGCGGCGGCCTCCACGACGAACACCGGGATCTCCCGGTCCGTCTTCTCCTGGTAGTCGGCGTACGGCGGATACGCGGCGACGGCGCGCTCCCACCACTCGGCCTTCTCCGTGCCGGTGACCTCACGGGCCGTCATGTCCTGCTTGCGCGGTCCGTCCTGGAGCTCCACCTGCGCATCGGCCTTGACGTTGAAGTACCAGACCGGGTGCTTCGGCGCCCCGCCCAGCGAGGCGACCAGGGCGTACCGGCCGTCGTGCTCCACCCGCATCAACGGCGTCTTGCGGAGCTTCCCGCTCTTCGCGCCCCGGGTCGTCAGCAGGATGACGGGCATTCCGGTGTCGCGCAGAGTCGTCGCCTCGGTGCCGCCGGAGCGCTCGTACTGCTCCACCTGTTCGCGCACCCACTGCGTCGGGCTGGCTTCGTACTCGCCTTCGAGAGGCATGGCATCCGTCCCCTTCGTCATCGCGCCGCGTCGTTCGCGTCACGTACGTCCCACTCGCAACCTGGTTCAACACCGGTGGCCGCGAGATTCATCCGCCCGGGGGCTGTCTAGGTCACCATGCGCACGGCCAGCACCGTCATCACCCCGCTCGACACCAGCGCCGTCACCAGCCGCCCCCGGTGGCCGGTGAGGACCCGGCCCAGCAGCGCGCCGCCACCGGCGAGCGAAACCTGCCAGCTGGCGGACGCGAGGAAGGCCGCCAGCACGAACACGCCCTGTTCCAGGGGCCGTACGGACTCGGTGGTGCCGGTGCCGAGCACCAGCGCGGCGAAGTAGATCACGGTCGTCGGGTTGAGGAGGGTGATGCCGAACAGGCTCAGACAGGCCCGGGCCGGGCTCGGCGGCGGGGGAGCGGACCGGGTGCTGAGCCGCCGGGCCCGGTACTGGCGTACGGCCGTCGCCGCGCCGCGCGCCGCCAGCGCCAGCAGGACCAGCGCCGAGGCCCAGCGCAACGGCGTCAGAACCGGCCGCAGCAGGGCGGCGACGGCGGAGCCCCCGACCGTGGCGACCAGGGCGTAGACGCCGTCCGCGAGGGCGACGCCGAGCGCGGCGCACACGCCGGTGCGCAGGGAGGTGCGGGCGGTGAGGGAGACGAGATAGGTCGCGACCGCGCCGACGGGTACGGCGATGCCGTAGCCCGCGACCAGGCCCGCGACGAGCGCGGCCGTCACGGTCGCGCGGTATCGGGCCTCCGGGGACGGCCGGGCTGCTGCCGGCCGCGCGCCGCGAGAGCGGTGGCGGGCGTCGGCGGCAGGAGGGCTTCGCATGTGGACATGGCCGGATCCTGCGGGTGAGGGCCGGGCGGCGGCAACCGGTTTTCCCGCCGCCGTCCCAAGAGTGACGCTTCGGAACGCATGGTTCCGGCCGAATCGCCCCATTGGTCGATCTGGCCGAACTGTGCGTCGCCCCATAGATGCCCGGGGCATCTAATGAAGATCGGCATGACGCACTCTTCGTCTGCGAGGTCACCCATGACGGACACGACGGACACGACGGACCGGAAGAACGCGACGGACACGACGGACCGGATGAACGCGACGGACACGACGGACCGGATGAACGCGGCGGATGCGACGGACCGGATGAACGCGGCGGATGCGCCGGACCGGATGAACGCGGCGGATGCGCCGGACCTGACGGAGGGGCGGTCCGGCCCGGCTCCCGTCGCCTACCCCCAGGACCGCACCTGCCCCTACCAACCGCCCGCCGCCTACGACCCCCTGCGCGACACCCGTCCGCTGGCCCGCGTCACCCTCTACGACGGCCGGGTCGCCTGGCTGGTCACCGGGCACGAGGCGGCCCGCACCCTGCTCGCCGACCCCCGCCTGTCGACCGACCGCACCCGCCCCGGCTACCCGGCGACCTCGCCCCGCTTCGTGGCGCTGCGCGACCGCCGCTCCGCCCTGCTCAACGTCGACGACCCCGAGCACCACGTCCAGCGCCGGCTGCTGGCCGCGAGCTTCACCCTCAAACGTGCCACCGCCCTGCGCCCGGCCATCCAGCGGATCGTCGACGAGCGCATCGACGCGATGCTCGTGCAGGGACCGCCCGCGGAACTCGTGAACGCCTTCGCGCTGCCCGTGCCGTCCACGGTGATCTGCGAACTGCTCGGCGTCCCGTACGCCGACCACGAGTTCTTCGAGGAGCAGTCGCGGCGGCTGCTGCGCAGCCGGGTGCCGGACGAGGTGCGCGCGGCGCGCGACCGGCTCGACGCCTACCTCGGCGCGCTGATCGACCGGAAGCTGGCGGCGCCGTCCGGCGACGGCGTCCTCGACGCCCTGGTCCACGAGCAGGTGCGGGCGGGCACGGTGGACCGGGAGGAGGCGATCGCGCTGGCCACGATCCTGCTGGTCGCGGGCCACGAGACGACCGCCAACATGATCTCGCTGGGGACCTACACCCTGCTCCGGCACCCCGAGCGGCTGGCCGAGCTGCGCGCCGACCCGGCACGGCTGCCGGCGGCCGTCGAGGAGCTGATGCGGATGCTGTCCATCGCGGACGGGCTGCTGCGCCAGGCCACCGAGGACATCGAGGTGGCCGGGACGACGATCCGGGCCGGGGAGGGCGTGGTCTTCGCGACCTCGGTCATCAACCGCGACGAGAGCGCCTACCGCGAACCGGACGCCCTCGACTGGCACCGCTCCGCCCGCCACCATGTGGCGTTCGGCTTCGGTATCCACCAGTGTCTCGGCCAGAACCTGGCCCGCGCGGAGCTGGAGATCGCCCTGGGCACGCTTCTGGCCCGGCTCCCCGGCCTGCGGTTGGCCGTGCCCGCCGACGAGGTCCGCTGGAAGCCCGGCGACACCATCCAGGGGATGCTGGAACTCCCCGTGACCTGGTAGGGGGCACCCGTGACGGACATTCACATCGACACGGACGTCTGTATCGGCGCCGGCCAGTGCGCCCTGGCCGCCCCGGGCGTCTTCACCCAGGACGACGACGGCTTCAGCGTCCTCCTGCCCGGCCGGGAGGGCGGCGGCGGTGACCTGATGGTCCGGGAGGCCGCGCGGGCCTGCCCGGTCGGTGCGATCAAGGTGTCCGAGACGGCCGGTTGAGGCTCCGCCTGCCACCCGTGAGGTTGATCAACTGCCGGATCCCCAGGGGCGGGCGCGGAGCTCGGCGGCCGTCGGGCCGACCGCGCCCGCACCCTGTATCCCCTTCAACTGTCCTACGTTAAACGGCATTCGTGTACATCCTGGGATGCGAGAACGCAACCCGAGGCGGACCATGGAAGGGGCGGGGTCTCTTTCCGGAGCGGCGAGTGTCGTCTGGGGAGACGGCGTGGGGCTGTCAGCCCCTTGGCCCTTCATCTGCGCGGCACGGCTCCGCCCTGTCACCTGTCGCTCCGGGGCCGGTTCACTTCACGGAGGCACACCATGCCTGTGCTCTTCTTCGATATCGGGGCGACCTTGGCGGATGCCCGTCAGGAGGCCGACGGCTCGCTGACGCTGGTGCCCCGACCGCGTGTCCTCGCCGTGCTCGACGCCTTCCGCGACGTACGCAAGGGCGTCATCTCCGACCCGGGGCCGGGTGCGGCCGACGCGGAGCGGGCCGCGTCGGCCCTGCGGGAGGCGTTCCCGGACCGTTTCACGGACGAGGCTCTCGTGCACTGGGGCGCCAAGGACAGCCGGGAGGCCTTCGACGGGGCGGTGGCCGGCACGGCGGGTGAGGGGACGCCTGCCTCGGCGGCCGACGAGTGCGTCTTCGTGGGGGAGGACGCCCGGGAGCGCGCGTTCGCAAGGGAAGCCGGGATGCGCACGGCGGCCCACCCCGTGTTCACCGCCGCCTCCGTGGAGAACCGTTCCGTCCATTGGGCGCGGATCGTGCTGCCCGAGGGCCTGGGGCTGCCCGCGCTGGAGGGGGTCGCGAACCAGACCGAAGTCGTCCCCGTGCATGTCGCGTCGGCGCGGCTCGTGCTGGCCATGACGAGCACGCTCGGCGCCGTGGTGCTCGAACAGGCCGGGTTCACGGTCGACTTGCGGGGACCGGTGGAGGACACGGCGGCCTTCCTGATCCGCGACGACCGTCCGCTCACCCCCGTCCAGACCGCCGGGGACGCCCGGGGCGGGGCGACGGCGCGCGCCACGGCGGCCTTCGGCCTCGCCGCCGACGAACTCGCCGCGGCCGCCACCGCGCCGCTCCTCCCCCTGGGGCCCGCGCCGGGCGGCGTCTACCTCGCGGCGCCCGCCGGTGCTCCGGTGGAGGACGTGCACCTGCCGGGTGCGAAGCCGGGGCACACCGAACGGCTGCTGCCGGACCCGGCGCTGCTCTCCCGGCCCGGCGAGGCATGGGCGGAAGGACTCGCCGGCCGCCCGGCGGAGGGCGGCGCGGAGCCGGACCCCGCCGCGATGGCGGCCATGGACGGTCACCCCTCCCCGGAGACGATCGCAGCGGTGCGCGCGGCCGTGACCCCCGAGGTACTGCGCGGCCATGTCGCGCGCCTCTCCGGTGTCGAGCCCTTGAGAGACGGCGAGGGGCTGCTGGTACGCAGCCGGGACGCGTCCGCCGAGGACAACCCGCGGGTCGTCGAGGCGCTCGCGGACCGTTTCCAGGACCTCGATCTGAGAGTCCGGCTGCACCGGTTCCGGTGGCGGGGGCACCAGCTGTTCAACGTGGAGGCCGAGCACCGCGAAGCCGGGGCGGACTCCACGGTGCTCATCACCGCGCACCTGGATTCCACCGCGTCCAGCGGCGACTTCGTCGATGCGAACGGCGACCCCCGTCCCTACGACCCCGCCGTGGATCCCGCACCAGGCGCCGACGACGACGGGAGCGGAACCGCCGCCGTCCTGGCCGCCGCCGAGTGCCTGCACGCGCTGCTCGCGGACGGCAGGGCGCCCTCCCGGAATGTGCGCTTCGTGCTCTTCAACGCCGAGGAACAGGGCCTGGTCGGCAGCAAGTTCTACGCCAGGGCCGCCGCCGCGGAGGGGGAGCGGATCGCCGGCGTCTTTCAGATGGACATGATCGCGGGCCGCCGGCAGGGCAGCACGCCGACCGTGGAGATCCACGCCGGTTCCTCGGTGTCGGGCCCGGTCGTGAGCGCGTCCGACGCACTGGGCGCTCTCGTCGCGCACACCGTCCCGGCCATCGACACCGGGGTGACGGTCCAGCAGCTCACGGGCCCCGCCGATCCGGCGATCGGGCGCAGCGACCACGCGAGCTTCCATGAGCGGGGCTGGGCGGCCGTCGCCGTCTCCGAGGACATCTTCGCCCTCGACGGCGGGCCCGGCACGGGCACCCGGCAGTACCACACCCAGGGAGACACCCTCCTCGACCAGGACCACAGCACGCAGTTCGCCGCCACGGTAGCCCGCTCCGTCACGGCGACCGCCCTGACCCTCGCGGGCCTGTGACCCGCAAGTCCGCCCAGACACGGGCCTCGCGCCCTCGGGAGGAGCATCCGTCATGACGCAGTTGATCGACAAGCGAGACCTGGGGTACGACCGGCTCGCCCGGCTTCCGGGCGCCGAGGCGTTCCTCGCCGAGACCGATCGGGTGGCGGAGTCGGTGCGCCACACCCTGATCGCCGAGGAAGGCAAGGTGAACCGCTTCACCGGCCACCTGACCGAGCTACGGGTGGAGGGTGCACCGGCCGGTCTCGCCGACCGGGTGGGCGCCGCGTCCGCCGACGGCGACTACATCGCCAGGGCCAAGGAGTACTTCTCTTCGGTCGCGGCGGCGATCGGCTTCGCCTCCGGAGAATCCGCCGAGTTCGAAGCCGACCCGAAGGTGACGGTCACGAGCGGCGGCATGCACGTGGTCAGCCTCCAGCAGACACTCAACGGCATCGATGTGTGGGGCATGGCCCCCAAGGTGTGGCTGCGCGAGGACGGCACGGTCGACCGGGTCGTCGGCGACACGGCGAGTGTGCCGGGCAACGTCCCCACCATGCCGACCGTGCCGGTCGGGACAGCCCTGGCCGCCGGCGCCGCGAGGGCCGCCGAAGCGGTCACGCTCGACGGCCTGCTCGGTACCGACGAGCTGCCGGCCCTGGACGTCTCGGACGGCTTCCGCCGACTGAGCTCCCAGGCGCGCAACGACCAGCCGATGACGTTCGACAAGGGCGCCTTCGACGAGGCGATCCCCGCTCGGCTGGTGTACTTCTACATGGGCGACACCGTCCGTCTCGCCTGGTCGTTCAGGTTCTCCCGCGCGCAGGGGGCCGTGCAGTTCCACGCGCTCGTGGAGGCCGAAGGGATGAAGGCGGACAGGACGGCACCACAGGTCCTGTACCTCCAGGACCTGACCAATCATGTCGTCGGAGGACTGGTGTTCCGGCAGAACCCGGTCGAGACCGGGTTCGCCCTGGCCTCCTTCCCGCTGCCGCTGAGCGACTATCCGGTCGCACCGCGGCCGACGACGGGGCCCGGGTTCCCCGGCCCGTGGGTGGAGCGGCAGAACGGAAGCGTGGCGACCGTCGGGAACAACGTGCAGGCCGTCGACGGGGACACCGGGGAGAGCTTCAAGGTCGACGTCGACGCGGCGGGCAACGGGTTGTTCACTCCGACCCCCGACACGCCGGAACAACTCGTCACCAACATCTTCTTCTTCTGCAACTACATGCACGACATCTTCGTGATGCTCGGCTTCGACGAGGAGCACGGCAACTTCCAGACCGTCAACTCCTCGGGCCTGGGCGTGGGCGCCGACCCGGTCGTCGCACACGCCCATCCCGGGCCGGTCTTCGGCACGGCCAACATGCTCACGCGCGCCGACGGCCTGGCGGCGGAGATGAACATGGGTCTGGTCGCCGCGACCGGAAGGCACACGGCCAACGAGGCGCAGGTGGTGCGCCACGAGTTCACGCACGGTGTGACCAACCGGCTGGTCGGCGGCCTGCACGACGCCAACGGCCTGCGCGAGGACCAGTCCAGGGCGATGGGCGAGGGCTGGTCGGACTTCTTCGCGCTGACCATCCCCAACTTCTCCCAGGAGCGGGAGCACACCGTCGTCGGCGACTGGGTGATCGACAATCCGGCCGGCATCCGCCAGCGGCCCTACGACGACGCCTACCCCGGTGGCTTCGGGGACATCGGGCAGCTCACGGGCGGGCTCGACTACACGAAGATCCACAACGTCGGCGAGATCTGGTGCGCGGCGCTCATGGAGATGACCCGCCGGATCAGCGCGAAGCTCGACAGCAAGCAGCGCGGCTACCGGGTCGCCTGGCAGGCCGTCGTCGACGGGCTGAAGCTCACCCCCAAGAACCCGTCCATGCTCACCGCCCGCGACGCGATCCTGCGGGCCCTGAAGGATCTCAAGGGCACGTCGCTCACCACGGCCGAGTACGCCGAGGCCCGGACGGCGGCCTGGGGATCGTTCGCCCGGTACGGCATGGGCTTCGACGCCTTCTGCCCCAATGCCTCCTTCGTCGGCTGCCGGGCCGGTGGTCAGCTGCCCCCGGCCGGGCACGAGGACTGAGTTCGGCCCGACAGCAGCCGCGCCGCCTCGCGTGCCTCCGTCGCCGGGGCGGCGCCGCCGTCGATCCCGGCGGTCACGGTGACGTCCGTCGCCGTACCGAGGGGCAGCCACCAGAAACGTTCGCGCGGCTCCCCGGACGAAGGCTTCGCCCACTCTGCCCCGATGACGCGCCGGCGCTCCCCTCCACGCCCTGTGAGGATCACGCCGACGTCCGTCGGGAAGGCCCGGCTGTGAAGGCCGTCGGCAGGTTGTGTGAAGCACCGCCGTCGATCAAGGGGCGAGATCGTGCTCGCGACGAAGGCCGGCCCACGGTGACCGCCCCGATCGTCGGAGCCGCGAAGCCCCACCACCTCGAGGACACGGTGGCGGCCACCGAACTGACACTCACCGAAGAGGAGTTGGCGGAACTGGAGGAGCCCTACAGGCCCCACCCGGTCGCCGGCCACTGAAAACGCCCCGTCAGGGGCGCGGGGAACCGCGCGACCAGCCCCCGCGCACCGGCACCCGAAGCGCGGCCCGGTGAGCGGACTGCTAGTGCGGGCCTTGCGGTGCGAACTCGGTACCGCAGGGCCCCGCCCCCTCGCTGACGGCCAGCGGCACCCGCTCCCCGCCCATGGAGACCGTCCGGTAGTACCGGCCGATGCGCTGCGCCGACTGTCCGGCATAGTGGCCGATGAACGACCGCCGGAACCGGTCGTCGCTGCGGTTGGGACCCGACCCGTGCACCAGGCTGCCGTTGAAGAACAGCACGTCACCCGGAGCCATGTCGACCGGCACCGCGGCGAGCCCGGGCGGCGGCGGCACGTACTCGCGCGCGAACGACACCTCCGCGTCCGCCTCCTCCGGGCAGAACAGCCCCATCCGGTGGGTGCCGGGCACGACCTCCAGGCCGCCGTTGTCCCGGTCGATCACATCACAGGCCAGCCAGGCCGCCACGCACGTGCCCGGCTCGACCCGCAGATAGAAGTTGTCCTGGTGCAGCGCCTGGCCCCGGGCGCCCGGCGGCTTGAAATAGAACATGCTCTGCGCGGCCAGCACCTCCTCGCCGAGCAACTCCTCCAGCACGCCCCGCAGTCGCGCGTCCAGCAGCACCTGCCGGGCCAGGGCGCTGATCTCGTGCGGATGCATCACCCTCGGGTACGCGTGCAGCGGGTCGGTGGCGCCGGGGCGCGGCTCGAAGTGCCCGGGCACCGGCCGCCCGGCCGCGTGCAACTCCGTGAACTCCCCGCACAACCGCTCGACCTCGTCGTGCCCGAACAGCCCGCGTACGACGGTGAAGCCGTCCTCCCGGTACTGCCGCAGCCCCACCGGGGTCAGGACGGGTGCTCCGGCGGCGCCGGTGTCCGTGACGGTCATAATTGCCCTCCTCGGTCCACTGGTCTCGACCCGCCACGCTAGGCCGCCGCGCCCTCCGGGAGGATGCCCATGCGTGCTGACCACCTGCCCAGGACTGCCGGGCCCGCGGATCCGTCCCCGCCGCCCGGTCTGGTGGTGGTCGGTCACTTCGACGAGGACGCCGGGTACGGCGTCAACCGGCCTCAGGGTTCGGACAGTTGGCTGTTCACCTGGACGACGGGCGGGTGCGGCAGGCTGCGGCAGGGCGGGAGCGAGGTGCGGGCGGGCGCCGGAGATCTGGTGGTGCTCGCGCCGGGCGTCCCGCACGCCTACGCCGTCGAACCCGGCGCCCGGCACTGGCGGTTCTGGTGGGCCCACTGCCAGGCCCGGCCCTCCTGGACACCCTGGCTCCGCCCGTACGCCACCGGCGACGGCCCGGACGGTCTGTACGCCGTCGGCCCGGTCCCGGCCGCCCTGCACGACCGGATGGAGGGAGCCTGGCGGCGGACGCACGCCGACGCCCGGTGGACCGGCGCGGACACACCCTCCGGTGATCTGGGGATCGTGGTGGCCCACGGCTCCGCGGCCCGGGAACTCGCCCTGTGCGGACTGGAGGAGGCCGTCCTGCTGGCGGCCGCCTCGGCCCGGCCTCCCGCGTCCCCGCCCGGCCTCGACGACCGCGTCCGCCGGGCGCAGGCGCGGATGGCGGCGGATCCCGGCGGCCCGCACACCGTCCGCACGCTCGCCGCGGAGGTCGCGCTGTCGCCCTCGCGCTTCGCCCACCTCTTCACGCAGCAGATCGGCCGTTCCCCGATGCGGGCCCTGCTCGAGACGCGACTGCGGCACGCCGCCCGGCTGTTGGAGGGCACCGACCTGTCCGTGGAACGCGTGGCGTCGGCCTGCGGCTTCGCGAGCGCGTTCCACTTCAGCCGCGTCTTCCGGGCCCGGCACGGCACACCGCCCGGCGCGTACCGGGACGGAATGCGTCAAGCAATTACCGTCCCGAAAGGCGCATCGAAAGTGGCACCAAAAGGGACACCGATACAGTGACCACCCCACAGGGGTTCCGCCGTTGACGTTTCGTCAAAATTATTCGGCTCGCACGGAATGCATGAAACCGCGAGATCTCTTGTTCCGCCTGGTCCGGCTGTGCAAAGGTGAGCCCTGTCGGCGCACGGGCAACGATTTTCCCCGGTGCGCGCGAGACACCTCCCGTTCACACCCCCCACGCTTCAAAGAGCGGTACCCCCCCCCGCGGACGTCAGAGGTGCCGAACCCTGTGCGAGTCGATCCCGCTTCGTGCGGCGGGATCGCATACCCGATGGTATGGACTTTATGCCGCATACCCCCGGAAGGAATGCAGACCGTGAATGACGCAGGCCTGTCGAATTCCCCTTCGGCGCGCCGCTTCGACGCGACGGACGAACAGCTGAGCTCCGAGCTGAAGAAGTGGACGGGGGCGTCACCCGCGCTGCATCCCGTCGGTGAGCTCCTGGACCGCCACTGGGCGGCCGCTTTCGCCTACGCACGGCTGTGCACCGACGGCGAGCGCGCGGCGGGCATGCTCACCACGGCCGCCTTCACCCGGCTGTTCGGTGAGAGTCTGCGGCAGAACGGCCCGACGGCCGCGTGGCGCCCCCATCTGCTGGTCACCGTGCGCCGCATCGCCGGCGAATGGGACGCGGACGGCCGCCGTGACCTGCTGCACCCGGCGCTGCGCTCCGAGGGCGAGGACCGCGACCGCGCCGCCGCCCGGCTGCTGCCGCCGCTGAACCGGCGCATCCTGTCCCGGGCGTTCCAGCGGCTGCCCCAGTCCGCGCGCTGCCTGCTCTGGCACATCGAGGTCGAGGCCGAGCCCCTGGCGGTCCCGGCCGGACTGCTGGGCCTCGAGGACGAGGGCGCCCGGGTCGAACTGCGCAGGGCCCGCGAGCGGCTGCGCGAGGAGTGCCTCCAGGTGCACCGCGAACTCGCCACCGACGACGAGTGCCACCGCTACGACCGGCTGCTGGACGTCACCTGCCGCCGCGGCGGCGCAGATCTCGACCCCGATCTGCGCGCCCATTTGGAGCAGTGCCGGCACTGCCTGCACACCGCCGACCAGCTGCGGCAGTTCGAGGGTCTGCTCGGCGCCGCCCTGGCCGAGGGCATCCTGGGCTGGGCCGCCGCGGCGTACGTGGAGGTCAGGGTGGCCGGCGACGGCGAATCCGTCGAGACCGCCGCGGAGCAGCCCCGGAGCTATGCGGGCGAGGCCTTCACCGACGGGACCCCCGCCCCCGCGGCGCCCGGCACCGGAGCCGGCACGGACTCCCGCGCCGGGCTGCGCGCCGGGGCGATCGCCCGCATCGGATCGCGGGTCGGTGCCGCCGCACGAGCCGTGCCCGGCGCCGACTCCCGCCCCGGAGCGAGCCGTTCGGCCCAGAAGGCGGCCCGCCGCGCCCGCCGCCGCAACCTCGCCGCCGCCGTGCTGACCGTGAGCGGGCTGGTCGTGCTGCCGCTCGGCGTGTGGGCCGTCATCGGTTCCGGGGACGGAACCGCGCCCACCGCCGGCAGCAAGGCGGCGAAGACCCCGGCCGCCGGGACGGACACGGCCACCTCCGACCCGTCCTGGATCGACGCCGGCGAGGACGCCCAGGGCACCCTGCGCGGCCGTCTGCACAACGTGGCCTCCGGGCTGTGTATCGGCATCGTCGGCACCAAGGCCGTCAGCGGCGTCGAGACCGAACTCGCCGCCTGCTCCTCCGTGGCCGGCCAGCAGTGGTCGTACGAACCGGACGGGCTGGTGCGCAGCGCCGCCAACGCCGATCTGTGCCTCGACTCCCACCTGGGCTTCTCGGTGCGGCTGGCCCCGTGCGCGGGCGCCTCCCAGCCGGACCCCAAGAACGTCCGGTACGACTTCACGCTCCAGGGCACGCTCGTCCCGCGCTCGGGCCAGAACCTCGCGCTGGCCCCCGCCGCCACCGACGGATCGGGTGCCCTCGTCCTGAAGAACCGGGTGGACAGCGCGGCCCAGCGCTGGGTGATCGACACCTCGCAGCCCGACCCGCAGATGCAGTTCGTGAACTGGGGCGCCGACAGCACCGCCTCAAACGCCCCGGCGTCGACCCCGACGCCCAAGGCCGCGAAGACCCCGACGCCCACGCCGACGCCGTCCGCCGCCCCGACCACCACGAGCCCGACGGGCTCCTCCTCGGGCTCGAACACCACGTCCTGCTCGTACTACCCGTACTACTACTGCTCGTGGGACGGCCAGTCGAGCTCGTCCGGCGGCTCGGGATACGGCTACGGGGGCTCCGGGTACGGCAACGGATCCGGGGGATACGGCTCGGGTTCCGGGTCCGGCGGCGGGCGCAACTGACCCGAGCGGTCAGACCCCGACCACCTGGAGCGACGCCCACAGCGCCACGACGGCCGGGACCAGCGCGGCCGGCACCGTGAGCAGACCCAGCCGGGTGAACTCCCCGAGTCCGACACGTTCCTCGCGCGCCTGCACCACGCGCCGCCACAGCAGCGTCGCCAGAGACCCGGCGTAGGTGAGGTTCGGGCCGATGTTCACGCCGAGCAGCACCGCGAGCACCGCCCCGGTCCCGGCCGGGGCGGCGAGCGGCACCAGGACCAGCACCGCGGGCAGGTTGTTGATCAGGTTGGCGAGGACGGCGGCCAGCGCGGCGACGGCGAGCAGGGCGAGCAGGCCCGAGCCGTCCGGCAGGGCGTGCCGCAACGCGTCGGCGAGCCCGTTGTCGACGACCGCGCGCACCACGATGCCGAGCGCCAGCACGAACGCCAGGAACCCGGGCGCGGCGGCCCGCACCACGGCGACCGGTGTCACCCGCCGCCGCACCAGCGCGCGCCCGGCCATGACCAGGGCGCCGGCGAACGCGGCCCACGCCGGTTCGATCCCGACGGCGGACGCCACCACGAACCCGACGAGCGTGCAGGCGACGGTGACCAGCGCGAACAGCGGCAGCTCGGGTGCCGGGCCGTCGTCCTCGGCGGGCTCGGCGGCGGGCAGGTCGGCGGCGAAGAAGCGCCGGAAGACCAGGTACTCGGCGCCGATCGCGACCACCCAGGGCAACGCCATCAGAGCGGCGAACCGGGTGAAACTCAGCCCGCTCGCCTCGAACGCCAGCAGGTTGGTGAGGTTGGACACCGGCAGCAGCAGCGAAGCGGTGTTCGACAGGTGCGCGCACGCGTAGACGTGCGGTCTGGCCCGCACGCCCATCCGGGCGGCGGTGGCGAACACCACCGGTGTCAGCAGCACCACGGTCGCGTCCAGACTGAGCACGGCGGTGATCACGGAGGCCAGCGCGAACACCGCGACCAGCAGGCGCCGGGGACTGCCCGCCGAGCGCCGGGCCATCCACGCCCCGCAGGCCGTGAAGAGACCCTCGACGTCGCACAGGTGCGCCAGCACCAGCACCGCGGCGAGGAAGCCGACGACCGGTCCGAGCCGTTCGGCCTCCGCGAGCGCGTGCTCGGGCGAAACCGCCCCCAGGGCGATCACCAGGGCGGCGGCGGGGACGGCGACGAGGGCCTCGGACCGCCCGGCGGGGCGCAGCACGGCCCATCCGAGGGCGGCGGCGAGCAGGACGACGGACAGCGTTTCGGCGAGCGGGGCGTTGATGTGGATCTCCGGGAGCGGTGTGGTGGTGCCCGCCCAACTGACTGGTCCGGGTGTCCGTCCAGGAAAACACACGCGGGTAAAACGCCCGCCAAGTGACCGGAGGGCTGTCTTACTCCTCGTCGAGCAGGCTCAGCTCCGCCCAGATCGTCTTGCCCTCGGGGGTGTGCCGGCTGCCCCAGCGCTGGGTGAGCTGGGCGACCAGCAGAAGGCCGCGGCCGCCCTCGTCCCAGGTCTTCGCCCGGCGCAGGTGCGGGGCGGTGTGGCTGGTGTCGGACACCTCGCAGATCAGCGTGGTCGCGTCATGGATCAGCCGGAGCCGGATGGGGTGGGAGCCGTAGCGGATGGCGTTGGTGACCAGTTCGCTCACCACCAGCTCGGTGGTGAAGGACGCCTCGCTCAGTCCCCAGCGGGAGAGCTGTTCGACCGCCTGTTTACGGATGGGCGCGACCAGTGAGGGGTCGGCGGGGATGTGCCAGGTCGCGACCTGGGAGGAGGGCAGGCCCCGGGTGCGCGCGAGCAGCAGGGCCACGTCGTCGGCGGCGCCGCCGGGCGGGAGCAGGGCGTGCAGGATCCGGTCGCAGGTCTCGTCCAGGGAGTCCGAGTACGCCGCCAGCGTCTCGCTCAGCAGCCGCAGACCGGCGTCCACGTCCCGCTCGCGGGACTCGACCAGACCGTCGGTGTAGAAGGCGAGGACACTGCCCTCGCCGAGCTCCAGCTCGGCCGACTCGAACGGCAGTCCGCCCAGCCCCAGTGCGGGACCGGCCGGCAGGTCGACCCGCCGGGCCGGGCCGTCCGGCCGCAGCACCAGGGGCGGGGGGTGCCCGGCCCTGGCCAGCGTGCAGCGTCGCGACACGGGGTCGTACACCGCGTACAGACAGCTGGCGCCGACCTCGCCGGGGTTGTCCTCGCCACCGGCCTCCTCCGACAGCCGGACGACCAGGTCGTCCAGGTGGGTGAGCAGCTCGTCGGGGGCGAGGTCGATGTCGGCGAGGGTGCGCACGGCGGTGCGCAGCCTGCCCATGGTGGCCGAGGCCTGGATGCCCTGCCCGATGACGTCCCCGACGACCATGGCGACGCGCATCCCGGACAGCGGGATCACGTCGAACCAGTCGCCGCCGACCCCGGCGCGGGCGGCCGGCAGATAGCGGGAGGCGGCGTCGACGGCGGCGGTGCGGGGCAGGGTGCGCGGCAGCAGACTGCGCTGGAGGGCGAGGGCCGTCTCGCGCTCGCGGGAGAACCGGCGGGCGTTGTCGATGCAGACGGCGGCCCGGGCCGTGATCTCCTCGGCCAGCAGCACGTCGTCCGGGGTGAACGGGTCCGGCCGGCGGAACCGGGTGAGGACGGCGACGCCGAGCGTCATACCGCGCGCCTGGATCGGCACGGACATCGTGGAGTGGATGCCGAGCTCCCGCACCCGGGCGCCGCGTGCCGGGTCCCAGGCGAGCCACGCGTCCAGACCGCCCCCCGCCATGGAGCCGATGATGGTGTGCCCCGCGACCAGCGAGTCGGCCTGCGGCGACCCGGTCGGATACTCCTGCACCTCGCCGGGCTTGGCCACCGCCTCCGGGCTGCCCGGGTTCACCGAGTGGTGCGCGGCGCGCCGCAGTCCCACCGGCGGGCTGAACCGGCTCGGCAGCTCCCCGCCGTCCTGCGGGTCGAGCAGGTCGACGCTGACGAAATCGGCGAGCGCGGGCACGCAGACCTCCGCCAGTTCCTGAGCCGTCCGGATGACGTCGAGGGTGCTGCCGATGCGCACGCTGGCCTCGTTGACCAGCTGTAGCCGCTCGCGTGCGAGGTAGTTCTCGGTGAAGTCGTGGGCGGACAGGCACACGCCCCGGATCCGGCCGTCGGCGTCGGTGACGGGCGCCATCCGGGCCAGCCAGGCATGGGCCCGCGACTCGCCTCCGCTGCGTGTGTACGTCTGCACGTCCTGCGGCCGGCCGCTGGTGAGCACCTGCAGCATCTGCTGTTCGAGCTCCGTGCTCCGCGGTCCGCCGCTGATCTCGGCGAGCCGCAGGCCCCGGATGCGCTCCTCGGGCAGTCCGATGACCTCACGCATCGCGTCGTTGATCCGGCGCAGCCGCAGCCGGTCGTCGTAGACGGCCACCGCACAGGGGGACTGGACGAGGCCCGCCGCGGCGAGGAGACCGTCCGAGGAGCCGGAGCCGCCCCCGGCCAGCGGGGTGACGACGAGCCAGTGTCCGGGGGCGTCGGGCCGGGTGGGGAAGTGGTGGGCGAGCAGCCATACCCGGACCGGGCGGCCGTCGCGATGGCGCAAAGTGACTGTTCCGTGCCAGCGCACACCGGTGAAGTCGGGCGTCCCGTCGGCCAGCAGTTCCCCGGCGGGCCGGCCCAGGACATCGGCCGGGGTCCAGCCGAGCAGGGCCCGGGCGCCCTCGTTCCACCCGACCAGCGCGCCGGAGTCGTCGACGACCGCCCGGGCCGTCGCGGCCTCGTCGAACGGATACTCCGGACTCATCTCGGCACTCCATCGCGGACACTCACAGTGAACAGGCACGTCACTTCCGTTCCAGCCTAGTGTGTCCCGCTCCCGGGCGGACGGGAACCCCCACAGCTCGGCTGAACAGCGAGTTCCCGCCGAGGTCAAGAGCTAAAACCGGCCTGTCCTGCGCGATTCCCGTGCGATCCCTGTGCGAGGGAGATCCAGTGCGCCGCCGGGACGGGCGGACACCTCCGGCCCCTTGACGGGCAGGAGTGGTCCGTCGTCAGATTCTGTTTGTTAACGATCAGTTGTGAGTACTTCTGGTTCCTGATGAGGGAGAGCCGGCCATGACGGTCACTCGCAGATCGGTCCTTCTCGCCTCCGCGGCCGCACCGGCCGCCGGAGCGCTCCTCGGCACACCGGTGGCGCGGGCCGCCGCGGCCGCCGTGAGCGCCTCCGGCCGCCACACGGTCGCGCTGCGTGACGGCTGGCGCTTCGCGCTGGCCAACCCGGGCGGGATCACCGACCCGACCGGGCAGTACGCGGACGCGGCCGACCCCGGCCACGACGACTCGACCTGGCGTGCGGTGGCGGTTCCGCACGACTGGAGCATCGAGCAGACGCCCACCACGCAGAACGGCACGACCAGCGGTACCGGCTTCTTCCCCGGCGGCCTGGGCTGGTACCGCCTCGCCTTCACCCTGCCGCCCGGCCGCGCCGGCCGGCGGATCTCGGTCGAGTTCGACGGCGTCTACATGGACTCCTACGTCTACTGCAACGGCACCGAGGTCGGCCGGCACCCCTACGGCTACACGGGCTTCGCCCTCGACCTCACCGACCTGCTGCACACCGACGGCACCACCGAGAACGTGATCGCGGTCAAAGTGCAGAACCGGCTCCCGAGCAGCCGCTGGTACTCCGGCAGCGGCATCTACCGCGAGGCCCGCCTGGTCGTCACCGAGCCGGTGCACGTGGACCGCTGGGGCACGTACGTCACCACCCCCGAGGTCACCGACGAACGGGCCGTCGTCCGGGTCGCGACCACCGTGGCGAACGCGTCCGGCGCGAGCGCGGACGTCGAGGTCGTCTCCCGCGTCCTCGCCCCGAACGGCCGCACGGTCGCCCGCACATCCTCCACGGTCGCCGTATCCGACCGGGCCACGGAGACCCAGGAACTCACCGTGACCGACCCGCAGCGATGGGACTTCGAGACCCCGCGCCGCTACACCCTGGAGACCGAGCTGCGCGTCGCCGGCCGGGTCACCGACACCTACCGCACCCCGTTCGGCATCCGCAGCTTCCGCTTCGACCCGGACGAGGGTTTCCACCTCAACGGCAGGTACGCCAAGATCAAGGGCGTCGACCTGCACCACGACCTGGGCGCGCTCGGCGCCGCGATCAGCGTCGACGCCGTCCGCCGACAGATGACGATCATGAAGTCGATGGGCGTCAACGCCTTCCGCACCTCCCACAACCCACCGTCGCCGGAGATGATCCGGGTCTGCGAGGAACTGGGCATCGTGATGCTGGTGGAGGCCTTCGACTGCTGGAGGACCGGCAAGACGCGGTACGACTACGGGCGGTTCTTCGACGAGTGGTGCGAGCGGGACGCCACCGAGATGGTGCTCGCCGCCCGCAACTCGCCCGCCGTCCTCCTGTGGTCCATCGGCAACGAGATCACCGACTCCACCTCCACCGCCGGCCTCGCCATGGCGGACCGGATCATCACCGCGATCAGGGCGGCGGACGACACCCGTCCGCTCATCATCGGCTCGGACAAGTACCGCACCCCGCCCGCCAAGGGCTCCGCCGCCGACCTGATGCTCGCCAAGCTGGACGGCCTCGGCCTCAACTACAACACCGCCAAGTCGGTGGACGTCCTGCACACCACCTACCCGCACCTGTTCCTCTTCGAGTCGGAGTCGTCCTCGGAGACCTCGACCCGCGGGACCTACCAGGAGCCCCAGCACCTCAACACCGGCGAGAACCACACCCCGGGCAGGCGGGCGACCTCGTCCTACGACAACAACCTCGCCTCCTGGACGATGAGCGGCGAGTACGGGCACAAGAAGGACCGCGACCGGAAGTGGTTCGCGGGTCAGTTCCTGTGGTCGGGCATCGACTACATCGGCGAGCCCACCCCGTACAACGTCTTCCCGGTGAAGGCGTCGTTCTTCGGCGCGGTCGACACGGCCGGGTTCCCGAAGGACATGTACCACCTCTTCCGGAGCCAGTGGGCCGACGAGCCGATGGTCCATCTGCTGCCGACGACCTGGAACCACGAGGCGGGCGACACGGTCGAGGTGTGGGCCTACTCCAACGTCGGCACCGTGGAGCTGTACCTCGACGGAAAGTCCCTGGGCATACGGAAGTTCGACACCAAGAAGACCGTCGACGGCCGCACCTACCTGGAGACCACCGAGGCCACCGGCGACGACAGGACCTTCACGACAGGCCCCTATCCCGGCAGTTACACCAGCCCGAACGGCAGCGCGGGCAAGCTGCACCTGACATGGCAGGTGCCCTACAGGCCGGGTGAGCTGAAAGCGGTGGCCCGCAGGGGCGGCAGGACGGTCGCCACCGACGTGCTGCGCACGGCCGGCGCCCCGCACGCCGTACGCCTCACCCCGGACCGCAAGTCCCTCCCCGCGGACGGGCGTTCACTGGTCTTCGTCACCGCCGACGTGGTCGACGCGCACGGCACCGTGGTGCCCGACGCCGAACACCTCATCTCCTTCGAGGTGACCGGCGGCTCCCTCGCCGGCCTCGACAACGGGCGGGAGGAGAGCGCCGAGCGCTACCAGGCCAGTACGCGCACCGCCTTCCACGGCAAGGCTCTCGCCATCGTCCGCTCCGGCACCGGGACCGGCGCCCTGAAGGTGACCGCGCGTGTGGACGGCCTGCGCAAGGGCACGGCCACCGTGCGCACCACGGATGCCCGCTCGAAGGCGACCACCCCGGCCGCCGCCTTCGCCCCCGACCTGCCGGCGCCCGTCGACCACCCCTACGCGGACGCCAGTTACTCCGGTCGCCCGGACACCCTGCCCGCCGCCCTGCTGGACGGCGACCCGGCCACGGGCTGGTCCAACGCCTTCGCCAAGGCGGCGACCGCCCTGCTGCCCGCCTTCGGCGGGGCCCGGCCGCGGGACCGGGTCTCGGTGGACTACGGGCGCACCCGGGACTTCGACCGGGTGGAGGTGTCCTTCACCGTCGACGCCACGCACAGCCTGCCCGCGGCGGTCGAGGCTGAGGTGTGGGACGGTGAGCGCTATGTGCCGGTCACCGGGGCGACCGTCGACTGGGCCACCGCCTCGGACGCGCCGACGGCTCTCACCTTCGACCCGGTCCGCGGCTCCGGGCTGCGGCTGACCCTGACCAGCAGCGCACCCGGCACGAGCCAAGGATCGGTCCGCATCACCAAGTGGGAAGCCTGACCGGCTGACCGGCTTAGGTGGCACAGTTCCAGCGCGCCGCGCGGGACGCGGCCGGCGTCGAGCAGCAGCCGGGCGACGCCGTACTCCTCGTCGGCCCGACCGGCTGACCGGCTGGCCCGCCGACCTGCCCGTCGGCGGGTTTCCCACGCGGCCGTAGTCGGACCGCCGGCCCGCACGCCTCGCCGGGACCGCCACGGCCTGTCCCGTCCGGCTGGGACCGCCTTGGCTCGGACGGGCTCCGGCCCGGACCGGGCGGACCGTACTGGCTCGGACCGGGCGGACGGGCTCCGGCCCGGACCGGGCGGACCGTACTGGCTCGGACCGGGCGGCTCACACCGCTCCCGCCCGGCTCGGACCAGGCGGCCCGGCCCGGACCAGGCGGCCCGGGCCGCACGGCTCGGGCCGGTCGGCCGGCCCGGGTGCCGGCGCGGTCCGGTCGCCCCGCGCCGAAGGCGCCTCAGCCCGCGTCGGCGGCCTCGAACGTCACCTTCGCCGTGTCCACGGTGCCCGCGCCGCGCCCGGGTGCGCTCTGCCACGACCAGTACAGGTTGGTGTGGGCTATCACCTGTTCCGGCGCCGGAGCGCCGTACTTGCTCAGGTCCTGCGTCGTGTGCGCGTCGCCTGCCAGTGTCACGTCGTATCCCCGCACGAAGGCGCCGTGCAGCGTCGAGCGGATGCACGCGTCGGTCTGCGCCCCGGTGACGACGACCCGGCCCACCCCGCGCTCCGAGAGCACCGACTCCAGCACGGTGTCCTCGAAGGAGTCCTGGTAGTTCTTGTGCACGAGGGGCTCGGCGTCGAGGCGGACCAGTTCCTCGACGTACTCCCAGTTCTCGCTGCCCTGTTCGAGGTCGTCGTCGGAGTGCTGCACCCAGACGACCGGCACGTCCTGCGCGCGGGCCGCGTCGATCAGGGTGCCGATGTTCGCGATCACCTCGTCGCGCCGGGGCGCGCCCGCCACCACGCCCTTCTGGACGTCGATCACGAGCAGGGCGGTGTTCGGCCGGTCGGGCAGGGTGGTCATGAAGATCTCCGGTTCCTCGGCATGGGCCTGATCGGTGCTCGGACGGTCCACAGTAGGACGCGCCACTGACAACGGCCACGAAGTCATCTCGTCAGGACCGTTGACGGGGTGTCATGACTCCAACAAGCATGTCCTGCGACCCCGCTCTGGGAGCGCTCCCACGGGATGGCACCCGGATCCCGCACGGAGCGTCCCGCCCTCCCCGAGGAGCCTGGACGTGAAACGACGCAGAACCACCCTGCTGTCCCTCGCGGCCCTGCTGGGCGCGGCGCTCACCGCGCTGCCCGCGCAGCAGGCCGGTGCCGACGAGGTCGAACAGGTCAGGAACGGCGGCTTCGACACGACCGCCGACCCGTGGTGGACCAGCAACGTCACCGCCGCTCCCGCCGACGGCCGGCTGTGCGCGGACGTGCCGGGCGGCACCGTCAACCGCTGGGACTCCGCCGTCGGTCAGGACGCGATCACCCTGGTGAAGGGGTCGTCGTACCGGTTCTCCTTCAGCGCCTCGGGTGTGCCCGAGGGGCATGTGGTGCGGGCGATCGTGGGCCTCGGTGTCTCCCCGTACGACACCTGGTACGAGGCGACGCCGGTGCTGGGCGAGTCGGGAGACGCCCACACGTACACGTTCACCTCGCCGGTCGACAGCACCCAGGGGCAGGTCGCCTTCCAGGTCGGCGGGAGCGCGGATCCCTGGCGGTTCTGCCTGGACGACGTGTCGCTGCTGGGCGGGGTGCCGCCGGAGGTGTACCAGCCCGACACCGGGCCACGCGTGCGCGTCAACCAGGTCGCCTATCTGCCCGCCGGACCGAAGAACGCCACCCTGGTCACCGACGCCGGCGCGAAGCTGCCCTGGCAGCTCAGGAACGCGTCCGGGGCGACGGTCGCGCACGGCTGGAGCGTGCCGCGCGGTCTCGACGTCTCCTCCGGACAGCGCGTCCACTCCATCGACTTCGGCGGCTACCGCGCGCGCGGGACGGGCTTCACGCTGGTCGCCGACGGCGAGACCAGCCGCCCCTTCGACATCGGCACGGCCGACTACGACCGGCTCCGGCTGGACGCGGTGAAGTACTACTACACGCAGCGCAGCGGCATCGCGATACGGGACGACCTGCGGCCCGGCTACGGCAGGGCGGCCGGCCATGTGAACGCGGCTCCCAACCAGGGCGACTCCGCGGTCCCGTGCCGGCCCGGGGTGTGCGACTACACCCTCGACGTCACCGGCGGCTGGTACGACGCCGGTGACCACGGCAAGTACGTCGTCAACGGCGGCATCGCCACCTGGGAGCTGCTGAGCACCTACGAACGTTCCCTGCTCGCCCGCACCGGCGACCCGGCCGCTCTCGGCGACGGCACGCTCGCTCTCCCGGAGAGCGGCAACAAGGTGCCGGACATCCTCGACGAAGCCCGCTGGGAGCTCGACTTCCTGCTGAAGATGCAGGTACCGGACGGGCAGCCGCTCGCCGGCATGGCCCACCACAAGATCCACGACGAGCAGTGGACCGGCCTGCCGCTGCTGCCGAGCGACGATCCGCAGAAGCGCGAACTGCACCCGCCGACCACCACCGCGACCCTCAATCTGGCCGCCACGGCCGCCCAGGCGGCCCGCCTGTACCGGCCCTACGACAAGGCCTTCGCGGCGAAGGCGCTCACGGCCGCGCGCAAGGCCTTCACGGCGGCCCTCGCACATCCGGACGTGTACGCCGACCCGAACGACGGCGTCGGCGGCGGCGCCTACAACGACGACGACGCGACCGACGAGTTCTACTGGGCGGCCGCCGAGCTGTATCTGAGCACGGGGGAGAAGCAGTTCGCCGACAAGGTGGTGAACTCTCCCGTGCACACGGCCGACGTCTTCGTCCCCAGCGGCTTCGACTGGTCCCGCACGGCCGCCGCCGGCCGCCTCGACCTCGCGACCGTCCCGAACCGGCTGCCCGGCCGCGACAAGGTCCGCGCGTCGGTCGTGCGGGGCGCCGACACCTATCTCGCCACGCTGGCCGGACAGCCGTACGGCATGCCCTACGCACCCGACGGCAACCGCTACGACTGGGGCTCCAGCCACCAGGTCCTCAACAACGCCGTGGTCATCGCCACGGCCTACGATCTCACCGGCGCCTCGAAGTACCGGGCCGGGGCCGTCCAGAGCATGGACTACGTCCTCGGGCGCAACGCCCTGAACCTGTCGTACGTCACCGGCTACGGCGAGGTGAACTCCCACCATCAGCACAGCCGCTGGTACGCGAGCCAGCTGGACCCCGGCCTGCCGGACCCGCCGCGGGGGACCCTGGCGGGCGGCGCGAACTCGAGCATCCAGGACCCCTACGCGCAGGGGAAACTCCAGGGCTGCGTGGGCCAGTTCTGCTACATCGACGACATCCAGTCCTGGTCCACGAACGAAACCGCGATCAACTGGAACGCCGCGCTGGCCCGACTGGCCTCCTTTGTGGCGGATCAGGGAGAGGACCGGAGCAGTAATTGACCTTCCCTGATCAGTAGCGTGCAGGGTCGGACACCCTCCGGTACCGCGCGGTCATCAGTTTGACCTGGGGATATTTACGAGTAAGTACCCGCGCGGTACCGTGAAAGGCATGCCAGCCCTCAATGTGGAATTCAGCGATCGCGAGCTGGAGGACCTGCGGCAGATCGCCAAGGAACGCGGTACGTCGATGAAGGCACTCGTGCGGGAGGCGGCCGCCGCCGACATCGCGCGGCACCGGGCGCTCCAGGAGGGCGCGGAGGCCTTCCGCAGGTTCTTCGCCTCGCACGCGGACGAGTTCGCCGCCGCCTTCCCCGACGACGAACGCTCCGCGCGGGGCGAGGGGCGGGTCGCCTGACCGATGACCTCCGTCATCCACATCGACGTGCCCTGGCTGCTCCAGCGCCACGAAGAGGTTCTGCCGGAGCAGCCCACCGTCAACGACTTCTCGGCGCTGGTCGCCGCCGTCGCCCGGCACCGGGTCGATCCGCCAAAGCTCGGCGTGGACTCCGACCCGGCCTGGCGGGCCGCCGCGCTGCTGCACACCCTCACCCTGCTCAAACCCCTGCCCTCGGCCAACGCCCGCTTCGCCTGCGCGACGGCGGTGGCGTACATGTTCACCAGCGGGGCCGGCATCGATCCGCCGTACGGCGCGCTCGTCGACCTCGCCCGCGATCTGCTGGACGGGAAGACGGACGTCTACGGCGCGGCGGACCGGTTGCGGTCCTGGCAGATCTAGCCATGCGCAAAGCGTTTCGGGCCGCCGGCCGAGGGCGGGAGGAACAAGGCCGGCGGCCGTTTCGCGCAGGAGAGCCGCCGTCCTGCGCGGGGCCTCCGAGGAAGTGGCCGGTTCCAGCCAACTACGCGGGCCGGTGCGCCGGGAGCGTGCGCGGCGCCCCACTGTGTGCGCGTGTTTCACACGGGGCGCAAGGGCGGATTTCGGCCGGGTCGGCAGGGGCCGTCGAAAGGCGCGATGCCCGATGTGCGGCGGCCCCGCTATCGACTTTTCATCAACAAGGCGCAGCTTCAGCCGTCGCCTTGTTGTGCGCGACTCAGTTGTGCAAAGGTGAACCGCCCGTGCGGGGGGTCATGGCCGGGTCCCCTGCGTTCGTCGGCGGAGGCGAATTCACGCTCCCTGCCGCACCGAACAGGTACGTACCAAAGGAATTCGCTCAGTGCCCAGCCCTCAGCCTCCTCGTCCGCCCTACCCTCCGCCGGGCGGGGGTCCCGGAGAATCCGACGAGTCGCTCGCCGCGGGAATACGCGGCGGCGCGGACGGCGAGGTCGCCCAGTCCACCGCCCTGCTGATCGCCCGGCACTGGCGTCCGGTGCACGAGTACGCGGTCATCTGCCTCGCCTCCTCCGGGAGCGTCGCGTCGATGGTCACCGCGGCCGCCTTCCACCAGGTCCTCGACCGGCTGAAGCTGGGCGAGCCGGGGACCGCGCTGCGGCCCCGACTGCTGGTGACCGTGCGGGACATGGCCCGGCTGTGGTCAGCCGACGAGGAACTGTCCGGCGTGCTGCCGGTGCTGCGCAAGCCGGCCGGCGCCCGTGGGATGCGGGCCGCGAAGTCCATGACCCCGGAGAACCGGGTGCTGGCGGAACGCTCGTTCCAGGGCCTTCCCGCGGTCGCCCGGTGCGTCCTGTGGCACGTGGAGGTCGAGGCCGAACAGGTCACCGTCGCCGCCGGTCTGCTCGGTATGGACACCGACACCGTGGCCGCCGCGCTGGAGCAGGCCCGGGACAAGCTGCGCGAGGGTGTGGTCCGCGCCCACCGGGAGCTCGCGCCGAGCAAGGACTGCCGTTTCTACAACCGGCTTCTCGACGTTCCGATCCGCCGCGGCGGCGACCTCCTGCCGGACGTCCGCAAGCACCTGGACGAGTGCCGTTACTGCCGGGCCGCCGCCGAACAGCTCGGCCACTTCGAGAGCGGCCTCGGCGTGCTGCTCGCCGAGGCGGTGCTCGGCTGGGGCGCCCGCCGTTACCACGACACCCGCCCCGGCCGCGCCAAGCAGCAGACCGTACGGCTCAAGGGCTCCGCCCGGCACGGCCGTGGCACCCGCGGCAGAGGCGGCAACCTGCTCTCGCGCCTCCCCTCGCCCCGCCGGCGGTCGTCGGGGGAGTCACGCTCACCGCGCGCGCTGTTCACCGGTGTCGGCCTGGCCTCGGCGGGCCTGCTGACCACCCTGCTCGCCGCCGGCATGTGGTCGGACGACAGCGGCGCCGACCCGGCCGCCTCCACCAGCGGCAGCGTCCCCGGCATCGACTCGCAGGCCGCCACCGCCTCGCCGACCGCCCCGGGTACCGCCCAACTGCCCACCGCGCCACTGCAGACCAGGCTGCGCAACGCCGCCGCCGACCTCTGCCTGGACGTCCGGGGCGAGGCGAAGGCGGGCGCCTCCGTCGAACTGGCGGACTGCTCCTCCGACGCGACCCAGCAGTGGTCGTACGACGACGACGGGCAGTTGCGCAGCGTCGCCGGGCCCGGTCTGTGCGTGGACTCCCACGCGGACGCCGGGGTGGTCATCCTGGGCTCGTGCGTGGACGACAGCGACGCCCGCGGGGACGACGTCCGCTACGACCTCACCGTGCAGGGCGAGTTGCTGCCCCGCTGGGACGACGCGCTCGCTCTCTCACCGGCCGGTGAGAACCCGGGCGCGGATGTGGTCGTGAAGGTCCGCGACCACTCCACCGGCCAGCGCTGGCTCACCGACGTCGCCTCCGCCACTCCCGGTTCCCTCGCGGTCACCGGCACGGACGCGCCTGCGTCGGCCCAGCCGGTCGACCTGGCGGACGGCACCGCCTGAGGCACGAAGCACCCCGCCCCCGGCCGGTCCGGCAGTACGGCGGCGACCGGTGGCCGCGCGGTCACCCGCCCGTCGTCACCCGGCCTCCTCGACGAGGTCCGCCGGGCTCAGGGTCGCCGGGCCGGCGTGGCCGGACAGCGCCAGGGTGAGGTCGAACTCGGCGAGCAGACAGCGGATCACGTGCTCGACGCCAGGCTGACCGTCCAGGCCGAGGCCGTAGGCGTAGGGACGGCCCAGCAGTACCGCCCGCGCGCCGAGGGCGAGCGCCTTGAAGACGTCGTCGCCGGTGCGGACCCCGCTGTCGAACAGCACCGTCAGCCGGTCGCCGACCGCCCGCGCCACCCGGGGCAGCGCGTCGGCGGCCGCGACCGAACCGGCGACCTGCCGGCCCCCGTGGTTGGAGACCACCACGCCGTCCATCCCCGCGTCGGCGGCCAGCCGGGCGTCGTCGGGGTGCAGAACACCCTTGAGGACGATCGGCCCGTCCCAGTTCTCCCGCAGGAACGCCAGGTCCGGCCAGGTCTTGCCGGGGTCGGCGAACAGGCTGACGAAGTGCAGGACGGCCGCGTTCGGGTCCTCGTGGACCGGCTTGGCCAGGCCCGCCAGGAAGGCCGGGTCGGTGAAGTAGTTGGCGGTGCCCACGCCGTGCAGGAACGGCAGATAGGCCTGGTCGAGATCACGGGGCCGCCATGCGAGGAGCGGGGTGTCCAGGGTGACGACGAGCACCGTGAACCCGCTCGTCCGCGCCCGCCGGAGAAAACTGCGGGTCACCTCGCGGTCCTTGGACCAGTACAGCTGGAACCAGCGCTCGGCGTCCCCCATCGCCTCGGCCACCTGCTCGATCGGCGTGCTGGACGCCGACGACAGGATGAACGGCACCCCCCGCGCGGCCGCCGCCCGGGCCGCCGCGGACTCGGCCTCCGGATGCATGATCGACAGCACCCCGACCGGCGCGAGAGCGAGCGGCGCGGGCAGGGCGCGGCCCAGCACCTCGACCGACAGGTCCCGCTCGTGCACGTCCCGCAGCATGCGCGGCACGATCCGGCGACGCTCCAGGGCCGCACGGTTCGCCCGCGCAGTGCTGCCGTCCCCCGCGCTGCCCGCCACATAGCCGACCGGACCGGGCCCGAGGCGCTGCTCGGTGAGCTCCTCGAGCCGGGTCAGGTCGGTGGGCAGCCGGGGGACCGCGCCCGTCATGCCGTTGAGATAGATCTCGTACTGGAAGTCCGCCCAGTGCTTCGCCATCCGTACGTCCCGCCTCTCGCCGTCCCGTGGTCGATCGTCGTCACGCCGTCGCAGGGCGACCATACCGGCGGGTCGGTGGGGGGCGGTCGGGCGGTCAGGCGGTTCGGTCGACGGCCGACCCGGACGGTACGGCGGCGAGTTCGCCGGCGTCCGTGCCAGGACCGGTGATCGGCGGCACCGGCGCCTCCACGGTCCTGGCCAGCCGCGCCCCCTCGGGCCCGTACACCGCCCGGGGCTCGGGGAAGAGCCGCAGCAACGCCAGGTAGAGCACGGTGGCGACGGCCAGGGACAGCGGCAGACCGATGTCGATGCCGTTCGCGAGATCACCCAGCGGGCCGACGAACTGGCCCGGGATGTTGGTGAACAGCACACCGAGCAGCGCCGACACCCACCAGGCGGTCATGCCGCGCCAGTTCCAGCCGTGCGCGAACCAGTAACGCCCGCCGCGCTGACGGCGGTTGAAGACCTGGAGGGCCTCGGGGTCGTACCAGCCGCGCCGGGTCCAGAAGCCCAGCATCATCACGACCATCCACGGCGTCGTGCACGTGATGATCATCGTGGCGAACGTCGAGATGGACTGGACGAGGTCCAGGCCGAACCGGCCGACGAAGATGAACACGATCGACAGCAGACCGACCAGCACGGTCGCCCGCACCCGCGACAGCCGCGGGAACACCGACGAGAAGTCCAGACCGGTGCCGTAGAGCGAGGTCGTGCCCGTGGACATCCCGCCGATCAGGGCGAGCAGACACACCGGCAGGAAGAACCAGGTCGGTGAGATCGCCAGCAGCCCGCCCACGAAGTCGGGCGCGGCCGGGTCGACGTACTCCGGGGCCTTCGACGCGATGATGCTCGCCGTCGCGAGGCCGAAGACGAACGGCAGCAGGGTGGCGATCTGCGACAGGAACGCGGCGCCGACCACCCTGCGGCGTGGGGTCGCGGCCGGGATGTAGCGCGACCAGTCGCCGAGGAACGCTCCGAACGACACCGGGTTGGACAGCACGATCAGCGCCGCGCCGAAGAAGGACGGCCAGAACAGCGCGTCGGTGGCCGCGTCCGCGGAGTCCGTGAAGACGCCCGCGTACGACGCGTCGAAGTCGCCGGCGAAGGCGATCGCGCCGAGGAGGAACAGCACCGTGGCCGAGGCGACCGCGACCTTGTTGACGAACAGCATGAACCGGAAGCCGTATACACAGACCGCGAGCACCAGCCCGGCGAACAACGCGTAGGCGACGGCGTACGTCAGATCGCCGCGGGGGAGGCCGAAGAGCCGGTGCGCGCCGCCGACCAGGGCGTCGCCGGAGCTCCACACCGAGATCGAGAAGAACGCGATCGCCGTAAGCAGGGAGAGGAACGAGCCGACCACGCGGCCGTGCACACCGAGGTGCGCGGAGGAGGAGACGGCGTTGTTGGTGCCGTTGACCGGCCCGAACACCGCCATCGGGCACAGGATCAGCGCGCCCACGACCACCCCGAGGAGGGTGGCGGCGAGACCCTGCCAGAAGGACAGGCCGAAGAGGATCGGGAAGGCGCCGAGCACGCAGGTGGAGAAGGTGTTCGCGCCGCCGAAGGCGAGCCGGAACAGGTCGAGGGGCGTCGCGGTGCGCTCGGCGTCCGGGATGCGGTCCACGCCGTGGGACTCGACCTCGGTGAGGGACGGGGAAGACGCCGACGGCGCGGACGGGGCGGGTTCGGGGGACGGCGGGGTCAAGGGAGCTCCAGCAACAGACGGTCGACGGTGGAGCGCGGGGTGGCGCGGCACGGTGAGCGGCCGTCCCGTCGCGGGGTGGGCGACGCGGGCGGATGCCGTCACTGATCGGGGTCTGCCGAACCTACGGCGTGGGGCAAGACCCCGACCAGAGGATGAATCATCCTTCTTCCGTGTCGGGAGTGGACGAATCAGCCACCTCTCCGTGTTCGGAGCCGGAGCCGGAGCCGTCGGGGTCGGGACCCGTGTCCGGTCCCTGGGCCCGCACCCGCTGGACCTGTTCGAGGGAGTCCCGCAGTTCGGTGAGCCAGTCGTCGGTGTGGCGCTGGACCAGCCGCACGCACCAGGCGAGCGCGTCGCTGCGGCTGCGGGCCACGCCCGCGGCGATCAGGGTGTCGAGGACCTGGCGTTCGGGCTGCCGCAGCCGGGTCATGACGGGCGCGGCCACGTGGGTGAACAGGGCGCGCTCCCCGTCGCACACCACACCCCAGGACACCTTGCGCCGGAACCGGTGCTCGGCGTCGCGGGCCATGGCGATCCGGGTCTCCCGGGTGCGCTCCCGGAACTCCTGGATCCGGGCGGTGACCGCCGCCTCCCGCTCGGCGGGTCGGGCGTCCTCGGTGAGCCGGGGCGCGGGGATGCGGCCGATCACGGTGATCTCCTCGCGGTCGACCGTCACCTCGGCCGGCTCCTCGAAGAGGTCGTCGGGCAGGCGACCCGCGAACCAGCCCCTCAGCTTCTCTTTCTGCTCGGTCGTAATCATGTAATGACGATTACTCCGCTGGTCGATGAACACAAGGGGTCGAGAAGAAGTCCGCCGAGAGCGGAAGGGAGGGGTGCGCGGAGGGATCGGGGCGGGTGAGCGGAATGTTTCAGGCCGATTAACGAAGCTATGGAAACCGGTCATCGCGTCGACCGAAGGGATCAAGAAGCGCTTGCTTTCGGCGTTGGAACGTTCGAATTTCGTTACTTCTCGCCACTGCTTCAATACGCAAGGTTACTGAAACCCATGGGGTCGATGTGAGATTCGGCGGCGGACTCGGCAGACTCACGCTCGCCGGGTTCGACACCGACCGAGTTGGACCGGCACACCCCCGAATCGAGCGGAAGGATGCACACAATGCGGAACACCGCGCGCTGGGCAGCGACCCTCGGCCTCACGGCCGCCACCGTCTGCGGATCCCTCACCGGGTCCGCGCTCGCCGCCCCGGCCGCAGCGCCGACCTCCCTCTACGCCCCGTCGGCCCTCGTGCTGACCGTGGGTCACGGAGAGAACGCCGCCACCGTCAACGCGGCCCGGGCCGTCACCCTGAACTGCGCCCCGACGCCCTCCGGCACCCATCCCGCGGCCGCCCTCGCCTGCGCCGAACTGCGCGCCGCCGGCGGCGACCTCGACGCCCTGGCCGGTCCGGGTGACGCCGTCTGTACGAGGCAGTACGACCCGGTGGTCGTCACCGTCGACGGCGTATGGCAGGGCAGGCGCGTCTCCTTCGAGCGCGCCTTCTCCAACGAGTGCGTGAAGAACGCTGCCGGGAGCAGCCTCTTCGCGTTCTGAGACCGGGATCGCGTGGTCCCCGTGGACGCCGAGAGAGGCTCGCGAGGTGGGGAGTGCGGGCCCCTGGCACGGGAGCAGCGCGATTCCGTACCCGGAGGCCGGACGGGCAGTGTGGGGCTGCCCGCCGGTCTCCGGTGCATGTGTGGGCGGAAGGGCACGCGGACGGCCTAGGACCGCTCCCGGTGGCTGGTGTCGCACCAGGGATAGCGGCGGCTGCGCCGGCAGGTGCACAGGGCGACCCGGAAACGGTCGGAGGTGACGGTGCTGCCGTCCTCCAGTTCCACCTCGACCGGCCCCTCCACGAGCAGCGGGCCCCGGCGCTGGACGCTGATCCGGCAGGGCCTGTCAGCAGGGGAGTTCGGCACGGACGACCACCAGTTCCTCGTTCTCGTCGTCGGCGGACAGCAGGCCCCGCTCCCGCAGCCAGTCCCTGCGCTCCCGCAGGACCGGGCCGAAGGGGATACGGCGGCGTCGCGTCACGGACGCCTTCAGGCCCGACGCGCGCAGCGCCGTCAGGGTGCTCGCGGGGTCGCTGAGCGCGGAGTGGACCATCAACAGCACTCCGCCGGGCCGCAGCAGCAGGGGCGCCTCCAGGCAGATCCGGTCCAGCACGAGCCTTCCGTCACCGCCGCCGTCCCAGGCCCGGGCCGTCCCGCGGCCCGCACGGTCGCCGGCCGGGGCGGGCACGTAGGGCGGGTTGGTCAGGATCAGGTCGAAGGACTGTCCGTGCACCGGGGCGAAGAGATTGCCGCGGTGTACACGCACCGGCAGTCGTTCCCGCCAGGCGTTGAGGCGGGCGGAGTACACCGCGCGCCAGGACACGTCGACCGCGGTGACCCGCGTGCCGCGCCGTGCGGCCTCCAGAGCCAGCGCGCCGCTGCCGGTCCCCACGTCGAGGACGTCGGCGCCCGGGAGCAACGGTTCTTCGGACAGGGCCCCGGCCAGCAGGGCGGTGTCCTCCTGAGGGGCGTACACGCCCGGGAGTGCGAGAGGATTCACGCCGACCAAGTACCCCGACAATCAGGAAATATGGGCTTTTTCCGGTTCGGTGAGTGGGGCACGCACCGAGGACTCTCCCGCGCGCCAGGCGCTGAGCAGGCGGGCGGCGAGGCGGTCCTCCAGATACCCGGTGGCGTCGAGGCCGAAGGTGATGTCGGGGGCCAGGTGCGGTTCCTCCTCCAGCAGACCGCCGATGACGTCGTGGCGCACCACCTGCTCGTGCACCGCGTCGGCCTCGACGTGCTCGTCGTAGAAGTGCTCGGCGGCGGGCCCGGCCTCCACGCGGCGCATCGCCTGCGCGAGCCGCCGGGAACCGGGCGAGGAGGTGATCTCGACCGCCGCGAAGTGGCCCACGAGCGCGCCCCTGAGAGCCCGGTGCAGGCCGAAGAGGGACATCATGTTGACCGTGGCCAGCGTCTCGGCGCACGCGGCGTCCAGATAGCGGCCGTAGGTGGTGTCGAGGCCCAGGTCCGTCATCAGGTCCGCGAACAGCCGTGCGTGGACGCGGTCGGGGCGGCCGCCGCCCCACTCGTCGAATTCCACCGCCGCCATCGCCGCCTTGGCCCGGCCCCACAGCCTCGGCAGCACCCACGCGTGCGGGTCCGCCTCCTTGAGGTGGTACAGGGACCGCTGGGCCGCGTACTCGCGCACCTGCCACAACTCGCCCTCGGCCGCGAGGAAATGGCTGACGCCCGAGCCCTCCACCGGCTCGACGAGCAGCTCGGCGAGGGCGTCCTCGACGGAGTCGTGGGCCGGTGTGTCCTCGCGCAGGGCGGTCAGAAAGCGGTGCTCCAGCGCGGCCCGCACCCGCAGCAGGCCGGGATCCCACTCCCGGTCAGGGGCCACCCCCGCGAAACCGCGGTAGTGCAGCTCGTAGCAGAGGTACAGGGCCAGCTGGAGGTCGTCGCCGTACGCGGACGCGGAGGCGACCGTCTCCGCCGCCGGAAGCGGATCGGTGCCCGCCAGATATCCGCGGACGGCCGCGGACACCGGGCCGCGGGCGACCGGCAGCTGTGGTCCATGGGGGTCGTGTGCCATACGCGCCGGGTACCCAGCGGGCACCGGGCCACCCTCCGGGCACGGATCACGCGGAGCGACACTCCGCATCCGACGGCCCCGACGACTCACCCCGGCCGGACCGGACCACGGCCGAACCATGCCCGCCCACCAGGCCGTGAAGTGGTCTCGGTCGGCGTTCGGGCAGGTCAGGGGCCGTGTTGCGCGAGGCGCAGGGGTACCGGCTCCGGGGGTGCGTCCGCCTCGGTGTCGACCAGCCGGGTGACCTCGGCCCACCAGGCCGGGCCGTCCTCCATGTGCCGCAGCATGACGCCCTCGCGGATCGCCCACGGGCAGACGGTCACCGAGGTCAGCCCGGTCAGCTTCATCGCCGTGTGCCCGATCACCGCGCCGGCCAGGCTCTGCGCCGCGCGCGGCGCGGAGATGCCGGGCAGCCGGGCGCGCTCGGCTGCGGGCAGCGCGGCCAGGGTGGAGATGGCCTCGCGCAGGTCGCCGCGGCGCAGGGTGCGGTCCATGAAGGGGCCGTGCCGTCCGGGGGCGGCCCCGCACAGCCGGCCGAGCTGCTGGAAGGTGCGGGAGGTGGCCACCGCCGTACGCGGACCCTCCCAGCGGACCCGGGCGGCCACGTCCCTGAGCTGGTGACGGATCCGGCGCCGTGCCGCACGGAGGGCCTCGGCGGGCGGCGGGTCGTGGTCCGCGAAGAAGTCGTGGGTGAGCCGGCCGGCCCCCAGCGGCAGCGAGGCCACGAAGTCCGGCAACCGGCCCCGGCCGAAGGCCACTTCGAAGGAACCGCCGCCGATGTCCAGCAGGGCGAGCGGGCCGCAGCGCCAGCCCATCCAGCGGCGGGCCCCGAGGAACGTCAGCTCGGCCTCCACCTCGCCCGGCAGGGTGCACAGCGCGACGCCGGTCCTGGACCGGACCTCGCGCAGCACCTCGCGCCGGTTGGGGGCCGCGCGCACCACGGCGGTCGCGAAGGCCAGCGGGCCCGCCGCACCCCACCGGTCCGCGGTCCTGGCCGCCGCGGCGACCGCGCGGACGAGCCGTTCCACGGCCTCGTCCGGGATGGGGTCGCCCGGGGCGACCTGCTCGGCCAGCCGCAACCGCCACTTGGCCGTGTGCACCGGCAGAGGGACGCCGCCCGCCGCGTCCGCCACCACCAGCCGCACGGTGTTGGACCCCACATCCAGCACGCTGATTCTCATGGACCGCGAGTACCCAGGCTTAAACATCTCCGTGCCGTGCACCTCGGTGACGCGGCACGAAGGGGCCGCCGTCCCTCGCGGACGGCGGCCCCTCTCCCTGGTGCGGCTCTGCGGCTCTGCGGCTCTGGCCGAAGGCCCGTCACATGTGGACGACCGGTGCCGCGTCCGCGTCCTGCTGCGGAACCCCGCGGCGGAAGAGCAGGAAGGCGATGACCGCGCCCGCCGCGAAGAAGCCGGCCGACCACAGGAAGGCGGTGGTGTAGCTCTCGATGGTGGCCTGCGCCTGGACCAGTTCGTTCGCCGGGTTCTTCCCCACGAGGTAGTCGGCGGCGGCGCTCGCCGCCAGGGTGTTCAGCAGGGCCGTGCCGATCGAACCGCCCACCTGCTGCATGGCGTTGACCGTGGCGGAGGCCACGCCGGCGTCCTCGGCGGCGACCCCGCCGGTGGCCATCTGCATGGCGGGCGGCATGACCAGGCCGAGGCCGATACCGGTGATGACGAGTTGCGGCAGCACCGCACTCAGGTAGTGGGAGCCGACGCCGATCCCGGTCAGCCAGGCCATGCCCACCGCGGCGATCGCGAAGCCCAGCGGGATGACCGCCTTCGGGCCCAGGCGCGGTACCAGGGCCGTGGTGCCGATCTGCGCCGCCACCATGAGCGCTCCGACCATCGGCAGGAACGCCACACCCGTCCTGGTCGGGCTGAAGCCCAGGTTCAGCTGCAGGTAGTACGTGAGGAAGAGGAACACGCCGAACATGCCGGCGCCGGAGATCAGCACGGCCAGGAACGAGGCCGCCCGGTTGCGGTCGAGGAGGATGCGCAGCGGCAGCAGCGGGTGCGCGGCCCGGGTCTGCCACCAGGTGAAGGCCGCGAGCAGCGCCCCGCCCGCGATCAGGAAGCCCCAGGTCTGCGGTGAGTCCCAGTCGTGGGTCTCCGCGTTGGAGAAGCCGTACACCAGGGAGAACAGACCGGCGGCGACCAGGACCGTACCCGGCACGTCCAGCTTGGAGTTCTGGGCGTCGCGGTGGTTGGAGAGCAGCAGCCAGCCGCCCGCGAAGGCGACGACGGCGATGGCCACGTTGACGTAGAGCGTCCAGCGCCAGTCGAGCGCGTCGGTCAGGATGCCGCCGAGCAGCAGGCCCACCGCGCCGCCCGCGCCGGCGATGGCGCCGTAGACGCTGAACGCCTTGGCGCGTTCCTTGGCGTCGGTGAACGTGGTGTTGAGCAGCGACAGCGCGGCGGGCGCGAGGAGCGCGCCGAAGGCTCCCTGCAGCGCGCGGGCGGTGACCAGCATCTCGAAGTCGGTCGCGGCGCCGCCGAGCGCCGAGACGGCGGCGAAGCCGACGACGCCGATCAGGAAGGCCGTCTTGCGGCCGAAGAGGTCGGCTATCCGGCCGCCGAGCAGCAGCAGGGAGGCGAACGCCAGCGCGTACGCGGTGACGATCCACTGCCGGTTGCCGTCGGAGAAGCCGAGGTCGGCCTGGGCGGAGGGCAGGGCGATGTTCACGATGGTGGCGTCCAGCACCACCATCAGCTGGGCCAGGGCGACGACGGCGAGGATCCACCACTTCTTGGCGGATGCTGCGGACGGCCCCTGGTCGGCGCCCGTGCGGGTGCCGTCCGTCAAGGTCTTCGGGGACAAGGGGAACCACTCCAGGGACGTGAGGGCAGGGAACACGTAAACGAAACGGTTTCGTACACATCGAGGTTAGACCAGTTTCAGCGAAACGGCAAAGTTTCGTTAGTGAGGGAGCCCGGACATGCGCGGCGGCGTGTTCGACGTAGGCGGCACGGGGCTGTACCGCGAGGTGCGCGGCAGCGGCCCGGCGCTGCCGATGATCAGCGGGGCCGGGGGAGACGCGGGCTACCGCACGGCCGTGGCCGAGGACCTCGCCGACGCCTTCACGGTGATCACCCACGACCGGCGCGGCAACTCCCGCAGCGAGGGCCCTACCGACCGCGACGACTGCGGACGACGCGTCTCGCCGAGCAGGCGTCCGACGCCCGCGCGCTGATCGACGGCCAGACCGGCCGCCGGGCCCCGGTCCTCGGCCGCCGCACGGCGCCCCGGTACCGGAGCTGTGGGAGGGGGCCCCGGGAGCCGGGACCGGCCCTGGCTCGGCCTAGGCCAGCTGCCGGCGCACCAGCTCGTGCAGCCGTCCGCCGGTGTCCGCGAGAAGCTGGGCGGGCGGGCCCTGCTGCGCGACCTTGCCGTTCTCCATCACCACGACCCGGTCGGCGTCCATCACCGTCGACAGGCGGTGCGCGATGACGACCCGGCTGGCGTTGAGCTTGCGGGTGCTCTCGATGACCGTGCGCTGGGTCTCGTTGTCCAGGGCGCTGGTCGCCTCGTCGAAGAACAGGATGCGCGGCCTGCGGATCAGCGCCTGGGCGATCATCAGGCGCTGACGCTGGCCGCCCGAGACCGACCCGCTGCCCGAGACGATCGTGTGCAGTCCCATCGGCATGCGCTTGATGTCCTCGGCGAGGCCGGCCAGCTCGGCGGCCGCCATCGCCTCCTCCGGCGTGTAGGCCTCGGTGCCGCAGATGACGTCCAGCAGGGAGCCGGTGAACGGCTGGGCGTGCTGGAGCACCACCCCGCACTGCCGGCGGACCGCCGACTGGTCGAGGGCCGCCAGATCCTGGCCGTCGTACAGCACACTGCCCGAGACCGGCTTGTCGAAGCCGATGAGCAGCCGGAGAAGCGTCGACTTCCCGCAGCCGCTCGGGCCGACGACCGCCACGAACTCGCCCGGCCGCACCTCGAAGGAGACGTCGTCGAGGACGAGGGGACCGTCGTCGGAGTAGCGGAAGGAGAGCCGGCGGGCCTCGAGCGCGCCGGTCAGCGGGCCGGGGCGGGTGTTCGCCGTGCGGACCTCCGGCGTCGCCTCCAGCACCGGCCGGATCTCCTCGAACAGCGGCAGCGCGGCCACCGCCGAGACGAAGGCACCGGTCAGCGAGGTCACCGAGGTGAGCAGCATCGTCATCGAGGTGTTGAAGGTGAGGAAGTCCGCCGCCGACAGCGCGCCCCGAGCCGGACCGGCCAGCAGCATGAACATCAGCAGGGAGCACAGCGGCAGATACACCGAACCCAGCACCGTGCTGAGGTTCTTGATCCGGCCGAGGCGCTGCTGGAGTTCCCGGCTGCGCGCGAACTGCGCGGCCCAGGCCGCGTACGCGTAGTTCTCGGCGGCCGCCACCCGCAGCTTCGGCAGGCCCCGCAGGGTCTGGAAGGCCTGGTTGTTGAGCTTGTTGGAGAGCACCACGAGCCGCCGCTGCCAGCGCACCTGCCACAGCCCGAGCGCCAGGAACACGGACGCGATGACGACCAGCATGCCGACCGCGGCGAGGGCCATCGGCACGCTGTACCAGAGCAGCAGCCCCAGGTTCATCGCGCCGATGGTGACGGACTGCGCGACCGACGGACCGAGTCCCGCCAGCAGCCGGCGGATCGCGCTGATGCCCATGGCGGCACTCGCCAGCTCGCCCGTCGAACGCTCGGCGAAGAACTTCGTCGGCAGCCTGAGCAGCCGGTCCCACACGGCCGGCTGGAGCGTCGCCTCGATCCGGCCCTCCAGCCGCAGCATGGTCAGGTTCTGCAACAGCGTGAACGCCGCCGCCACCACGCCGCTGACCATCACCGCCAGACACACCTGCACGATCAGACCCTGCTGGGCCTTCGGCACGTACTCGCCGAGCACCTTGCCGGTCGCGATCGGCACCAGCGCCCCGATCACCACCGTCACCAGCCCGCTGAGCAGCAGGTTCGTCAGATCCCCGCCCGTGCCCCGCATGCTGAACCGCAACAGTCCGAGAGGGCCGGGGCCCTGCTCCGGCAGCGGACGGTAGAACATGACCGCCCGCGGCTCGAACTCCTCCGCGTTGGCCTTCTCCACCGGGGTCTCCCGCCCGGTCGCGGGGTGCACGGCGACATAGCCGCCGCGCCGCCACAGCAGCGCCACCGGCGCACCGGACAGGGCCCGGTGCCCGACCAGCGGCCCCACGTCGTCCCGCCACCAGCGGCCGTCCAGGCGTACGGCCCGGGCGCGCACCCGTGAGGCGAGTGCGACCCGCTCCACCGGGTCCAGCCGGTCGCTGTCGGCGCCCATCTGCGCGGGTTCGGCGAGGGTGATCCCGGCGGCCCGGGCGACGAGCAGGCACGCCGCGTAGGTGGCGTCGGCGTCGGCGGCGGTCGCGCGCCTGTCCGTGCTCCTGCCGTTCCTGTCACCTCTGCCGCTCCTGCCGATCGAGGCGAGCAGCGTCCGGTCGGCCTGCGCGCGGACCGCCTCGCCTGCCTTGATCCCGGCGGCCGTGCGGGTCTCGTGGGTGTGCTCCAGCTGCTCGATCCAGCGGTCCAGCGTGGTCAGCAGCCGGTACTGCTGGTCGACCATGCTCTGCCACACCGCAGGGTCCATCAGCAGGTCGGCGGCCGCCTCCGCGCCGTACAACGAGCCGTACTGCACGCTGCCCGGCGGCACCTGCATCCAGAAGACGTCGTCGTCCTGGACCTCCGCCGCCCGCTCGGTGGCCATCGGCGCCTGGAAGAGGATCGACAGACCGCGGCCGGCGCCGAGGGCGAGCGCGTACTCCAGGGGGCTCGAAGTCGGCGGCACGTACTGGGGGTTGCCGTACGCGTCGTAGGACCAGGTCTGGGTGTTCGCGGGCTGGTACAGCTCACGCAGCCCGACGCGGTGCACCACGCAGTCGCGGAGCGGGCGCGCGACGAGGGTGTGGTGGGGCCCGGTGACCGGACCGAGCAGCAGGGCGCCCGCCTCCAGCCGGCCCAGGTGGTGCCAGTGGCCCTGCTCTTCGGCGTCCACCGCGAACAGGTCCAGCGCGCCCGACGCGACCAGCCACAGCACCTGCGGCCCCTCCAGGTCGAGGCGGCCGAGGCCCGCGCAGTCGATCCGCGCGCCCAGCTGCCCCAGCGCGGCGAGGACGACGTCGCCCTCGGATTCGGCAGTCATCTCATCGCTCCCTGACCAGCGCCGCGTACGAGCCGCCGCGCGCCACCAGTTCCTCGTGCCGCCCGCGTTCCACGACCGTGCCGTGCTGGAGTACGACGATCTCGTCGCTGTCGCGCACGGTGCTGAGCCGGTGGGCGATCACCACGCAGGCGCAGCCGCGCCGGCGCAGGTTGTCCATCACGACCTGCTCGGTCTCCGCGTCCAGCGCGCTGGTCACCTCGTCCAGCACGAGGATGCTGGGCCGGCGCACCAACGCCCGCGCGATCTCCAGGCGCTGGCGCTGACCGCCGGAGAAGTTGCGGCCGTCCTGCTCGACCCTGCTGTGGATGCCGCCGGGCCGCCGCATGACCGTGTCGTGGAGTGCCGCGTCCCTGAGCGCGTCGACGACGGCGTCGTCCGGGATCGACGGGTCCCACAGCGCCACGTTGTCCCGCACCGAGCCCTCGAAGAGGAACACCTCCTGGTCGACGAAGGACACCGAGGAGGCGAGCGCCCCGCGCGGAATGTCCTCCAGACGCTGCCCGTCGACGCGGATCACGCCCTCCCAGGGCGTGTACAGGCCCGAGATCAGCCGGGACACCGTCGACTTGCCGCTGCCCGAGCCGCCGACCAGCGCCACCTGCTGACCCGGTCCGACGGTCAGGTCGAAGCCCGTCAGCAGCGGCTTGTCCAGCGGGCTGTAGCCGAAGGTGATGTTCTCCAGCTCGACATGGCCGCGCAGCCGGCGTGTGGAGTCGGCGCCGGAGCGGCGGTCGTAGAGCGGGTCGGCTCGGAAGTTCTCCACGTCCTTCAGCCGGGCCACGTCCGCCGCGAAGTCCTGGATCCGGCCCGCGACCCCGTTGAGGCGGGTCAGCGGGGCGGTGAAGCGGGTGACCAGAGCCTGGAAGGCGACCAGCAGACCCACCGAGATATGGCCCTCGATCGCCCGCATGCCGCCGATCCACAGGATCAGCGCGCTGTTGAGGGTCGCGAGCGTCGGCGCGACCACGCCCAGCCAGGCGCTCGGCACCCCGAGCCGCTGCTGCTCCTCCAGCGTGGTGGCGTGCTGACCGGCCCATTTGCGGAAGTACCCCTCCTCGCCGCCGGTCGCCTTCATCGTCTCGATCAACTGCAGGCCGGAGTAGGCCGTGTTGGTGAGCCGGGCGTTGTCCGCGCGCAGCTTCGCCGTCCGGGTCGCGCGCAGCCGGATGACGATCCGCATCGCGACGATGTTCAGCAGCGCCACACCGATTCCGACGAACGTCAGCTGCGGGTCGTAGGTGTAGAGGAGGACGGCGTACAGGACGACGACGATCGCGTCCACGCCCGCCGACGCCAGGTCGCGGGCCAGCGTCTCGGCGACCGCGTCGTTCGACTGGAGCCGCTGGACCAGGTCGGCCGGGCTGCGCTGGGAGAAGAAGGTGACCGGCAGCCGCAGCAGATGACGGAGGAAGCGGGCGCTGGAGAGGGTCGAGGAGATGATCCGGCCGTGGTGCAGGTTGGCCTGCTGGAGCCAGGTCAGGGCCACCGTGAGGGCCACGCACGTGCCCATCGAGACGAACAGCACGCCCAGCAGCGAGGTCTGCCGTCCGATCAGGAACATGTCGATGTAGGTCCGGCTGAGCGCCGGTACGGCCGCGCCCACCACCACCAGCAGCAGACTCGCCAGCACGGCCGCCGGCAGGGTGCCCGCGGTGCCGCGCAACCGGGCCGGCATCGCGCCCAGCACACCCGGTCTGCGTCCGCCCCGCTCGAAGTCCTCGCCCGGCTCCAGCACCAGCACGACACCGGTGAAGCTGCCGTCGAAGTCCTCGATCGGCACGAAACGCCGGCCCTTGCCGGGGTCGTTGATGTACACGCCCCGGCGGCCGAAGCGACGGCCCAGGCCCTCGTAGACGACGTAGTGGTTGAACTCCCAGAAGAGGATCGCGGGCGACCTCACCCCGGCGAGGGCCGCCAGGTCCATCTGCATGCCCTTGGCCGTGAGGCCGTAACTGCGGGCCGCCTTGAGCAGGTTGCTCGCCCGCGAGCCGTCACGGGAGACACCGCACGCGATGCGCAGCTCCTCCAGCGGGATGTGCCGGCCGTAGTGCCCGAGGACCATGGCAAGCGAGGCCGCCCCGCACTCCACGGCCTCCATCTGGAGCACGGTGGGCGTGCGCACGGTCTTCGTCCGGCTCTTGGGAACCGTGCGCCGGGGCGGCGCGGCACGCCGCCGGGTCCGCGGCTGCTCGGTGGTGGTCACGGGAGCAGCCAATCGACGGGACGCTGGTCGGCCAGCCGGATCGAGCCCGTGGCCATGGTCATGGAGGTGAGGGCGAACGGCGGCCCGTCCACGGACGACCACCGGTAGCCGCTCTTCGTCGCCGAGGACCTGTCCAGGCGGACCAGGACCGCCACCGGACGGCCGTCCTCGGTGAACTGCCGGCCCAGCTGGCTGTCGCCGAGGAACGCGGCGATCGCCTGCGCCGACTGGGCCGCACGGTCCACCGACTTCACATGGCCGCGCAGCACGCCGTACTCCTGCGAGGGAACGGTCTGCACGGTCAGGTCGACGGCAGCGCCCGACGGGATGGAGGCGGCGTTCTCCGCGGGGACGTACACGGTGGCGTACAGCGGGTCGTCGGCGTCGGCGACCTTCTCGACGGCGGCGACGTTCGCGCCGGTGGAGATGATCTGCCCGATGGTGGCGGCGAGTGCGGTGATCCGGCCCGCGGCGACCGTCCGCACCACGGCGTCGCCCTGCGCCGTACGCACCTTCAGCACGGGTGAGCCGGCGGGCAGCCGCGCGCCCTCCTTCGCGAGGACCGCGGTGACCTGGCCCGCGGCGGGGCTCTGGAGGATGTAACTGCCCTCGCCGTGGGTGAGGACGGCGGGCGCGCTCACCGTGGAGGCGACCGAACCGGTCACCGCCCACACGGACGCGGCCGCCATGACGGCCACGGTCACGGACAGCACCAGCCAGCCCTGAGGGCGCGCGAAACGCACCGGCAGGTCGAGTTCCTCCGGTGACTGGAGTTTGGCGAGGGCCTGTTGGCGGAACTGCACGGGCCTACCTCGGGAGTTTCAGGGCGCCGAAGAGTCCCGGAGCCGGGTGACGGCTCCGGGACTCAAAGGGGTCACGAAAGGTGCGGTCAGAGACCGGCGACCAGGCCGGTGACCGGGGCCGTGTTCAGGCCGGTGACACCCTCGACGGTGCCGACGGCCGTGTTGACCAGGCCGGAGACCGGGGCAATGCCGTCCACCAGGCCGGTGACGGTGCCGACGGCGTTGAGGGACAGACCGCCGGAGACGTTGTCCAGCTCGGCGTCGGAGATCTCGACGGTCTCAACCTGGGGGGTGGAGTTCATGGTGGAACTTCCCTTCACATGGATATCTCATAAGGGGGGAGCGGCCCCCTCTGGGGACAGATGACGGCCGCGAGCACGGGCACCGGGCACCCGTTTCCGGGAGACCGCGATGACCCTGCGGTGCGATGGATCAAAGCAGGTCCGCAGTCGGCGCAGCCAATCAATCATGGCGTTCACCTGGGAACTTGTGTCACGGGAGCGTGAAACGGTGCAGACGCGCCCACCGCTTGTCGGCGACTTCTTCACAGCATGGGCGGGAACTGCTCCGATGAGCGTCCGGCGGTCTCGTGGCGAATCCGACACTCCCGCCCCAAAGGTGTGGCGAGCACCGAGCGGTTGTGCAGAACCCCTGCTCGCGGTGACCCGCTTGGGCATTCGATGTGCAGATTCTCGGCAGTGGGGATTCGGCCCCCCGTTCTGAACGGAGAGTGATCGGCCGACTACGAGATGTGCCGGTCGGGGAGTGGCCCACCCGGGAAGCACATAGCTGCCGCACAGGTCGGCAACCGCTTTCGAGGGCCCGGCCGCGTTCCTACCGCTCGGTTCAGGACATCCGAATCGGTCACCGCGCGCCGGAACGAAGTCGGCCCGCACGCCGTCTTCCTTCTTCCGGAGCCCCACGGACGGCCGATGCGGCGATCGCGGCCGCCGTGTCCTCGGCCGCCGCGGGCACCTGCCCCGAAAGCCCCCCACCCTCTCGCTCCGGCATCCGTGACCAGGGAGAACTCCGAATCCTCGGCGCTCGTCGACGTCTGCGACGAACAAGTCCCAAGCCGGCGCCCGGGCGTTGAGCCGACCGAAAGGATCTTGTCGGCTTCGGCGGTCGTCATCGTCATATGGGCGATTGTTCCCGGGGCCGCGAGGTCGGGCCCCGGCCATGGCCGATTCACGTTTGAGCAAAGGAAGTTGGCAAACGCGATTGAACGCACCCCGCGACCCCTGCGTACTCATGGCCAACCAGGCGTCGCTGTACGGAGCTGCCGAACCCGGCAGCCAGACCCCGTCCCCCAGGAGGTCGAGTTTTTTGAGTCACAAGCGAGTTACGAAGCGCAAGGCCATCATCGCGGCAGGCGGTGTGGCGGCGCTCGGAGCGGCGGCCATCCTGCTTCCCCAGGCCAACGCCTCCCAGGACGGCGGTTCCAACGACGCCGCCGCGGTGAAGACCCTCAAGGCGGGCGACGCCTCGGATCTCGCGTCCCAGCTCGAGAAGCTGCTCGGTGACGCCTTCGCCGGTTCCTACTACGACAGCGAGGGCCAGCAACTGGTCGTCAACGTCGTCAACGTCTCCGGCGACGAGAACAACGTCATCGTGCAGGCGAAGAAGGCGGGAGCCAAGGTCCGCGAGGTCGAGAACAGCACGGCCGAACTCGAGGCGGCCGCCAAGACGCTGAAGACCGAGGCGACCATCACGGGCACCGCGTGGGCCGTCGACCCGAAGACGAACAAGATCCTCGTCACGGCCGACTCCACGGTCACCGGCAACAAGTGGGACCAGATCGAGTCGACCGTCAAGACCCTCGGCTCGGGCGTGGCGACGATCCAGAAGTCGGCCGGTACCTTCACGACGAAGGTCGCCGGCGGCGACGCGATATTCGGCGGCGGGGCACGCTGCTCCCTCGGCTTCAACGTGACGGCGGGCGACGGCTCCCCGGCCTTCCTGACGGCCGGTCACTGCGGGGTCGCGGCCGAGCAGTGGTCCGACTCCGAGGACGGCGAACCCATCGCCACCGTCGACCAGGCGACCTTCCCCGGGGACGGCGACTTCGCGCTCGTGAAGTACGACGACCCCGCCACCGTGGCCGCGAGCGAGGTCAACCTCGGCGACCAGACCCTCCAGATCACCCAGGCCGCCGAGGCGACGGTGGGCACGCAGGTCTTCCGGATGGGCAGCACCACCGGTCTCAACGACGGTCAGGTCCTCGGCCTCGACGCCACCGTGAACTACCCCGAGGGCACCGTCACGGGCCTCATCCAGACGGACGTCTGCGCCGAGCCCGGCGACAGCGGCGGCTCGCTCTTCACCCAGGACGGCCTCGCGATCGGCCTGACCTCGGGCGGCAGCGGTGACTGCACCGTCGGCGGCGAGACGTTCTTCCAGCCGGTGACCACCGCGCTCGAGGCGGTCGGCGCGACGCTCGGCGACGGCGGCATCGGCGCCGGTGACGCGGTCGGCGGCGAAGAGGCCGGGGCCGGGGCCGTGGACGAGAACGGTGACGGCATCGACGACCAGACGGGCGAAGCCATCGTGGGCGGCGGCGACGCGGTCGGCGGCGAGGAAGCCGGCGCGGGCGCCGTGGACGAGAACGGTGACGGCATCGACGACCAGACGGGCGAAGCCATCGAGGGCGGCGGCGAACAGGCGGCCGACGGTGGCGTCGACGAGAACGCCGACGGCGGCGTGGACGAGACCGGCGACGGCCAGGACGAGACCGGCAACGGCCAGGACGACGGCTCGGGTGTGAACGAGTCGCACTGACACGGCAGCACCTGAACGGTCCGGCCCTCCGGCGGGGGCCGGGCCGTTCATGTTCGCGCCCGGCGACGGCCCTCAGCCGTCGTCCCGCGCCCGCAGCAGCAGCAGCGCCACATCGTCCATCCGCTCGTCCGCCGCCGCGTAGGGGCCCACCAGCTCGTCGGCCAGCTCCGCCAGCGGACGGGCCCCGGCCTCGCCGAGCCGCCGCCCCAGGTCGGCGATCGCGTCCTCGATGTCCACCCCCGGCGTCTCGATGAGCCCGTCGGTGTACAGAGCGAGGACACAGCCGTCGGTCAGCTCGACCTCCGTCGTCGGATAGACGGCCGAGGCGTCGATGCCCAGCAGCGGACCGCCCGCGAGATCGAGGACGCGCACCCGGCCGTCCGCCCGGCGCAGCAGCGGCGGGGGATGCCCGGCCCGGGCCATGACGGCCCGCCCCCGCGCCGGATCCAGCCGCAGATAGAGACAGCTCGCGAACAGGTCGGAGCCGAGGTCGATCAGCAGCCGGTTGGTGCTGCGCATGACCTCCCCGGGCTCCTGCCCCACCGTCGTGTACGCGCGGACGGCGGTGCGGATCTGCCCCATCAGCCCGGCCGCGGTCACGTTGTGCCCCTGCACGTCCCCGATCACGGCCGCCGCGTGCGGGTGCGAGGGCACCAGGTCGTAGAAGTCCCCGCCGATCTCCATGCCCCGGGTGGCGGGCAGATAGCGGGCGGTCGCCTCGATCCCGGCCAGCGACGGCAGCGAGTGCGGCAGCAGAGCCGCCTGCAGCCCGTGCGCCAGCTGGTGTTTGACGTCGTAGAGCAGGGCGCGGTCCAGGGCCTGCGCGATCAGCCCGGCGAGGCTGGTCAGCACCGCACGCTCGTGCGTGGAGAACGCGTGCGGTTCGGCGTAGGCGAGCACACAGGCCCCCACCGGGCGGCCGGACGCGATCAACGGCAGGAAGGCCCAGGCGGCGAAGCCGTCGGGGGAGGAGCGCCTGGACGGGTACAGACGTTCCAGGTGCTCCAGGGAGTCGAAGAACGCCGGGACGCCGTGCGCGACCGCGTGCGCGCCCGGCGTGGGAGAGGACAGCGGCGTCCCGTCGAACCGCTCCACGAGATGCGGGTCGGGGTACCCGTGGTGTCCCAGCACGTGCAGCCGGCCGGCCCGCGCGCCGAGCAGCGCCAGCGCCTGACTGCCCACCGCCGGCGCGATCTCGTCCGCCACCAGCCCCACCACGTCCTGCACGCTCACGGTCTCGGTGAGCGCTCCGGCCATGCTCAGCGCCTGTGACATCGACACCAGCCGGGTCGGCGCGTCCTCCGAGCGGGCGTCGGTCGGGCTCATCTCCGACACCGCCCGGGCCCGGCTGATCCGCACGCTGATCCCGGTGGTACTCGGATACAGCCGGAACGACAGCCACTGCGAGGGCGGGCGCAGCGCCACGAACGAGGTGGCCTCCTGGCTGAGCAGCGCGGCCCGGTAGCGCTCCTCGTAGAGGGGATCGTTCAGCCAGGGAACCGCCGCCCACAGCTGCGAACCCAGCAGCCCGCCCACCGGGACGCCGAGCACTTCGGCGGCCGCCTCGTTCGCGAAGCCGACCCGTCCGCTCAGATCGAGCGAGCACATCCCGTACGGCAGCCGCGAGACCATCCGGGCCGCCTCGATCGTGCCGAGCGTGTCGGCGACAGCGCCCAGCGGGCCCGCGTCCAGCAGATCCGTCTCGGCCCGCACCGAACGGTTCTTCGACGCGGCGCGCTCCAGCCGCAGCGCCAGCCGCTCGCAGGCCGTCGTCAGCTCCCGGCGCTCCCGGTCGGAGAGCTCCGGGGGGTGCGAGCCGGGCCAGGTCACGAAGACCGCGCCGTACACCCGGGTCGCGGTCAGCACCGGCAGTGCGGCCAGTGCGAAGGGATAAGGCAGCACGACGGCGATCCGCGGATAACGGCGGGCCATGTCCTCCACCCCGCCCACCCACACCAGCCGCCGCTCGCGCACCGCCTCGGCGACCGGGATCGGCGCGCTCAGCCCCACCCGCTCCCAGGGCGCCGCGAAGGACCGGGGCAGCCCCGCCATCACCGCCATCTCCAGCAGCGGCTCGTCGCCCGGACGCAGATACACGGCGCCCGAGTGCGCCCCGACCGCGTCCATCATCGAGGTCAGTGCCAGGGAGAGCAGCGGCTGGCCGACCGGCGCCCATACGGCCGCAGGTGCCTGACCGGACGACATCTGCCCGTCCGACACGGCGACCACCTCCTCGCCCGGCGCCGCGCGAGCTTCGGGTCCAAATCTGCCCCCTGGCGGCCCGGTGCGCACGGCGAGCGACGCGCCCGCCGAGGGCCGCCCCTTACCCCGTCGGACCACCCTCACACCCCCTCGGTCGAAGCGCGCGACGGGCTACGGGCGCTCCGCATGCGCCCCCGCGCATCCCGATGGCCGGATCTTCGCGCTGCGAAATGGTCCCGGAGCCGAAGAATGGGCAGGCGTTCAAGACCACGGACGAGACCACGGAACCGGCGTACGGCAAGAGCTGAAGGGGCGGCAGTGATCCGGGTACTTCTGGTGCACGACGCGTGTCTGGTCAGATCGGTCCTCGCACAATGGCTGTCCCGGGAACCCGACCTTCGGGTGGACGACGTCCCCTGGCGCAGCGCGGCCGGCCGCGTCGGGGCGGTGCGACCGGACGTCTGCGCGGCGGATCTCGACTGCTCCGACGAATACGGCCTTCCGCCGCTGGCCGACTTATGCCTGCGGGGCGGCGGCGGTCCGGTGCCGCCGCGGCTGCTCGTGCTCGCCAGCGCGAACCGGCCGGGTCTGCTGAAACGGGCGCTGGAGGCGGGGGCGCTCGGCTATGTCGACAAGGCGGGCACACCGGAGCAGCTGCTGCGCGGCATCCGGAAGGTCGCCCAGGGGGAACGTTTCGTCAATGATTCGCTGGGCTTCGGCTTCCTCAAGGCCGCCGAGATGCCGCTGACCCGTCGCGAGCTGAGCGTGTTAACCCTCGCCGCCGAGGGCGCCTCCGTCGCGGAGATCGCCGGGAACCTGCATCTGTCCCACGGGACCGTGCGCAACTACATGGCGGCGATCACCCGTAAGACCGGTGCCCGCAACCGCGTCGACGCCATCCGTATCTCGCAGGGGCAGGGCTGGCTGTGAGCCGTCCCCCGTTCCTGTGTCTCCCCCTTCCTCCCCTGCCGCATCTTCTTGTGCCGCTTCCTTCCCCGCCTCCTCCCAGCCGCCGACCAGATCGCGGTACAGGCAAGAGCGTCGCAGCACCTCGTCGTGTGTCCCGTACGTGGTCCGCGGCCCGTCCATGACCAGCACCCGGCCGGCGCGCCCGGCCGAGCTGATGCGGTGGGCGACGACGACCAGGGTGCCGCCCGGCCGGGCGGCGAAGGCGCGCTCGGCGCGGGCCTCCGCCGCCTGGTCCAGGTGACTGGTCGCCTCGTCGAGGAGGGCGAGCGGTGCGTACGACAGGTACGCGCGTGTGAGGGCGATCAACTGGCGTTCGCCGGCCGACAGCGCCGCCGGATCCACCCTCGCCGCCGGGCCGCCCAGCGCGTCGAGCAACGGGGTCAGCCCGACCGCCTCGGCCGCCGCGAGCAGTTCCTCCTCGGGCACGGGGTCCGGCCGCAGGTGCGTGAGGTTCTCGCCGAGGGTGTCGCTGAACACGTACGCCTCCTGCGGGATGAGCACACGCCGAGCGGCCGCGTCGTTGCTCGGCACCGGCCGACCGCAGATGCGTATCTCCCCGCGCACCGGCTCCAGCAGCCCGGCGACCAGCGCGGTCAGCGTGGACTTCCCGACCCCGCTCGGACCCACGACGGCCAGATGCGCCCCGGTGGGCAGGGTGAGCGTGAGGCCGTCGACGACGGGCGCGGAGGCGGGACCGTAGGCGAAGGTGAGGGAGGTCAGGGCGAGCGCGGGTGGTGCGGGGCTCGGCGGGGCCACCACAGGGGTGGACCGAAGGGAAGGTGCCCGCGGTGTTCCGCTCGGCCAGGGGTGGTCGGCCGGCGGGTGCCGGGGCGCGTTGCGCGCCTGAGGCAGGGGCCGGGGCCGGGGCACGGTCGGGGCCGCGCCTGCCGGGCGTCGGGTGTCGGGTGTCGGCGGTGTGGCGGGCGGCCGGTGCCACCGGGTCGCCGTCCGGCGCTCGCCTTCGGCGGGGAGTTCCGGTGCCTCGCCGCGTGGCGCCAGTCGCCGCAGGACGACCGTCAGGCGGGAGCCGCTCGTGCCCAGGCCGTGGACCAGGGCGGTCAGGGCCGGGAGCAGGGACTGGGTGACATAGGCGAGGGCGCCGACGAGGGCGCCGGGGGTCACGCCGTGGTCCAGCAGCCAGGGGGCGCCGGCCAGCAGCAGGACCAGCGGCAGTTGGCCGCCGAGCGCCAGACACGCCACGCGGGCCACGCCCCAGTGGGCCAGGGCGCGGGCCGCCCGCAGCTCGGCGTCGACGAGTGCGCCGGTGTCCAGGGCGATCCGGTCCTCCGCACCGGCCGCCGTGACGTCCCGAAGTCCCGGGCAGACGACGCCCAGGTTCCCCGCCAGAGCCTCGTCGGCGGCGAGGAACGCCTCCTGCCGTCGTGCCAGCGGACGCAGGGTCACCGCGAACAGGCCCACGCCGGCGGCGAGCGGCGGCACGACCACCAGGAGCAGCTGCGGCGCGAGCGCGCACAGGCCGGCCAGAGCGCCGGCGGACGTGAAGACGAACGAGCGCGAGACCATCACCAGGCCCGCGAAGCTGTCCCGCGCGATCTCCACCTGCTGGGTGAGTCCGGACAGCGCCCCGCCGTCCGCCTCCCGCACCCCTCGCCGCACCACCCGGGTCACCAGCCGGTCCCGCAGCGGTTCCACCAGCGCGGCGACCGCCCCGTACACCCGTCCGGTCCCGTACGCGCCGAAGAGCACCCCGAGCCCGGCCACCGCGAGCCAGCGCAGCCCCACCTCGGCCCGCCCGGCCAGGAACCCGTCGTCCAGCGCCCGGGCCAGGGCGTATCCGAGCAGGAAGGTCTGGCCCGTCTCCAGCACCGACCAGCCCACGAGTCGCCACAGGGCCGGCCGCCGGCCCAGCAGGAAGCGGAGCCCCCTGGTACCGAGCCCCTCCGTGCCGGCCGCCCGGCTCACCGCGGTGCCTCCGGGCCGGGCTCGTCCTGCGCCCGCGCCCGCGCACCGGCTCCAGCTTCCTCACCGGTCCCGGGACCTGTCCCGAACACCGCCCGGTACTCAGCCCTGCGCCACAGCTGCTCATGCGTCCCCACCGCCCGCACCCGGCCCCCGTCCAGCCAGGCCACCGTGTCGGCGCGGGCGGCCGTGGCGGCTCGGTGGGCGACCACGAGGCGGGTGGCGGTCGTGGTGGGGCCGAACACGGACCGGGTGACCTGGCGTTCGGTGATCGTGTCGAGGCTGGAGAGGGCGTCGTCGAGGATGAGGAGACGGCCGCCGTGGGCGAACGCGCGGGCCAGGCCGAGACGCTGGGCCTCGCCACCGGAGTGCGGGGCGTCCGCGCAGGGCGTGGCGTAGCCGTCGGGCAGACGGCGGACGAAGTCGTCGGCGCAGGCCGTGCGGGCGGCCTCCCGGACCCGCGCGGGGGAGGCGAGGCCGAGGGAGACGGTGTCCTCGATCGTCGTGCCCAGCAGGGCCGGGCGGTCGAACGCCTGGGCGACCGCGGCCCGTAGCTCGGCCCGGGGGAGGGCGGGCAGCGGGACGCCGTCCAGCAGGACCTCGCCGGCGTCCGGGTCGGTGAGCCTGCCCGCCAGCGCGGCCAGGAGCGACTTGCCGGCGCCCGAGCGGCCCACCAGGGCCAGTGTCGTCCCGCCCGGTACCACCAGGTCGACGCCGTCCAGCACCGTACGGTCGCCGCGCAGGGCGGTCACGCCGCGCAGTTCGAGCCGCCCCGGGCCGTCCGGTGGCAGGCGGCGGTCGCCGTAGGGAGGAGCCGGTTCCGTCAGGACCTCGGCGAGACGTTCGGCCGCCGTCCGGGACCGGACGAGGCCGGAGAGCTGCCCGACCAGCACGCCGACGCCGGTGGCGAGCACCGCGTAGCGCGACGCGGCGAGGACGTCGCCCGGCGACAGCCGGTGCCGGGTGAGCAGCAGGCCCGCGACGGCGACGACCCCGAGGTGCAGCAGGGGCGCCACCGCGGTCGCCCGTGCCGCGGCCCGGCCCTGGACCCGCCACATGCGCCGGCCCGCCCGGGACAGCCCGGGCAGCGGCCGCAGGATCCGTGCGGTGTCCCGGGCCGCCGTGCCCGCCGCGCGGATCGTGCGGGCCCCGCCGACCGCCTCCGAGAGCGCGGCCGCGATCCGCCCCTGCGCCCGCTGGTAGTCCGCCACGCAGGCCGAGGTGTCCCGGGCGAGGGAGCGCAGCAGGAGCGTCAGGACCGGCGCGCCGGTCAGGAGGACGGCCGCGAGCCACGGGTCGATCAGCGCCAGCGCCACCACGGCGCCGACGGGTCCGGCGAGCGCGGCCAGCAGCGCGGCGCGGGCGCCGGGCGCCGCACCGGCCTGGGCGGCGCCGCCGACCACCCGCGCGACGAGATCCCCGGCGCCGAAACGGGCCGTGGCGCGGGGCCCCACCGCCAGGACATGGCCGGTCACCCGGCGGCGCAGGAAGGCGGTGGTCCGGGCGTCGAGAGTGCCGCCGAGGACGGTCTCGCACGCGTCGAGCAGGGTCAGCAGCAGGGCGAGGGCCGCGCAGCACAGCACCCAGCGGGTCGCGGGGGAGTGCGTGAGCAGCAGGTCGAGGGCCCGGCCGAGAGCCGCGGGCAGCAGCAGTCCGGCACCGGTCGCCGTCACGCTCAGCAGGCCCAGGGCCAGGCAGTGGGACCCGCTGTGCCGGGTGGCCGCGCCGAGCAGCTCACCGGTCGTCCGGTCCATCGGCATCCTGCTCCCGCGCTTCCTCGGAGGTATGGGGAGGCCGGGCTCCGGGCGGCCCCCTCCCTGGGGAGCGGACCGCCCGGAGCCTTCAGCGTGTCGTGCCCGTCCCGGGTGTCAGAGACAGAGCAGAACGCTGGCGGCGCTGATGCAGGACAGCAGGCTCACGGTGCTGTTTCCGCCGCCGCTGGTGTGCTCGTCGGATTCCATCGTCTGAAGGTCGAGCAGGGCCATGGTGTGTCCTTCCGTCGGTTGGATGTCACGTCCCGTGGGGGACGGGTTGCGTCACGACTCCGTCGGTTGTCGCGGAGCCGCGTCATGAGGGCCGCCGTTGCGGCGGCGGGAGGAACGGCAGGTGCGCGGTGGCGCCCGCGCCGTCCGGGTCGAGGGCGGCGGCGAGGGCGAGCAGGCAGCCCGCCGTTCCGGTGCCGAGGTCCATGGAGAGCCGCATCATCTGGTGCCCGGGGAAGGCGAGTTGGCCCTGGTAGGGCATCGCGAACCAGCCCAGCGCGGCGATCTGCCCGTCGAGCCGGGTCCGGGTCGCGCCGGGCGTGGTGGTGCGGGCGAGGTGCAGGATCATGCCGGCGCGGCCCTGGAAGAGGCCGGGCTGCGCGTAGAAGCGCGAGGTGGCCGCGGTGAGGATGCCGGCGCGGGCCCGTCCGAACTCCCCCGTGGCGTCCTCGGCATGGGCCGCGTGGTCGTCGAGCACCGCCCCCACCCCCACGCTTCCGTCCCCGAGATACGGCAGGGTCCGCCACCCCTCGTCGACCTCCAGCGCACCGCCCTCGCGCTCCGCGCAGGCCGCCAGGTCCCGGCGCAGGGCGACGCCGGCCGCCTCGAGCAACCGGCGGTCGCCGGTCGCCTCGTACTGCCTGAGCAGGAACAGCGCGGGTCCGCTCGCGCCCCGCAGCAGCCCGGCCCGGCGCCGCCGGGGGGTGTCCGGCACGGGTTCGGCGAGTCGTCGTACGACGATGTCGGCGGCCTCGGCGGCCCGCTCGCGCAAGCCCGGCTCACCCGTCCGGCGCGCCAGGTCGCCGAGGACGAGCCCCAGTCCGGCCAGCCCGCCGTTCAGGTCCGAGGAGAGGTTCTGCCACCGCTCGCGCAGGATGCCGTCGACCAGGTCCAGCGCCCGCTGCCGGTGACCCAGCAGCTCCAGCACGTGGGCGACGCCCGCGAGGCCGTCGTACAGGCCGAGCGGGGTGCCCGTCGGGGCCGGGGCGGTGTGGTCGAGGAGCCAGCGTTCGCCGTCCTCGTGGCGTTCGGCGCCGGTCACCGCCAGCGCGTACAGCACGCCGGCCGCGCCGTGCGCCAGCCCGAGACCGCCGCCGTCGGAGAACTGGGCGACGTCCCCGGGGAAGAGCCGGTCGGCGCGCTCCAAGGTCGCCGACGCGAGGATCGCCTTGACCATCGAGTCGCGGCTGTGCGGCCAGTCACCGGGCTCCACCCGGAAGGCCGGCGCCGACGGCACCCGGGCGGCGGCCCGCACCGGGGCGCCGGACCCGCCGCCGTCCGCGGCGGGTCCGTCCGGGGCGGGACCGTCCGTGAGGATGTCGCGGGTGATCTCCGCGACCGCCCCGTCCAGGAACGCGCCGGGCACGTCCGGGAACTGCTCGGCGATCACCTCGGCCAGATGCGCCGCCTTGCCCCGGTCCACCACGAACAGCGTCGTGACGGGCAGGAACAGGGCCAGCCGCAAGCAGGCCAGCGCATACCGGTCGACGTCGGCGCCCCGGCGGTCGGGCGGTGCGAAGAAGCCGGGGTGCGCCACGACCTGCCGGCCGTTCTCCCCGGCGGGGGCCGCCGCCTCGAAGTCGATCAGGTACACCGACTCCTCGTCCGGCGCGACCATGATGTTGAAGACGTGCAGGTCGTTGAAGACGATCCCGCGCGCGTGCACCTCGCGCACCGCCCGTTCCACCGCCCCGTGGATCCGTACCGCCCACGCCGTGTAGGCGGCGACGGCCCGCGGATCGGGGTCGGGGGAGAGCAGCGGGTGCCGCTCCGCGAAGAAGGAGTTGAGCGGACGCCCCTCGATGAGGTCCATGACCAGGAAGCGGTGGTCGCCGAGGGTGAACCAGTCCCGTACCTCGGGGACCACGCCGGTTCCCGCCAGCGCCTCCAGCGCCCGCTTCTCCCGCTCCAGCCGGGTGATCGCGTCGGCCCCGTCCGAGGCCAGCCCCGCGTGCGGCCGGCCCTCCTTGAGGACCACCTTGCGCCCGTCCCGGGTGTCGGTGCCCGCGTAGACCCCGCCGCCGTTGGAGAAGTGCAGCGCCTTCTCGATGCGGTAGGGCAGTTCGCCCACCGTCGTCGTGTTGCGGGCGGCCAGGTGCGGCTCCAGGAACGGGGGCAGCGTCACCCACCCGGGCACCTGGAAGGAGGGCGCCCGCCGGTCCGGGACCGGGATTCCCGCGCCGTCGCGCACCGCCGGCACGAGCGAGCCCCGGTCGTCGACGACGTAACTGCGCGCGAAGGCCCCGTAGCGGACGTAGAGCGGGCCGTCGGACCAGCGCAGGTCGGTCAGGATGTACGGGCCCTCGAAGCCGTCCAGCAGGGCGCCCAGTTCGCGCAGCACCGTGTGCAGCCGCTCCTCGTCGGACGGGTAGACCGTGACGAACTTGCCGCTGGTGTCGCGGCCCGCGTACTTGGTGTTGCGCAGATGCAGCAGGTGCGGGCCCGGCACGAACTTGAACGGGACGCGCCGCGGGACGCAGTAGTCCCACACGATCGCCGCGATCCGCTCCGCGTTCGCCCGGGTGGCCGAGGCGTGGACCTTCCAGCCCTGGGCGGGGCCCGGTGCCGGGGAGCCGTCCGCGTCGAGCGGTGTCAGGGTCAGCCAGTCGCCGGTCCGCGCCGAGGTCCAGCCCTCGGGAACCGGGCGGCGCGCCGTGTCGAACAGCGGTGCGGGACCGTCGCCGGTCAGCCGGTCGGGCGTCTCGTAGAAGTGCGCGTCCGCCAGCGCGTACACCTCGTACCGCTTGTCCATGCGTCCCCTTCCGTGGCCCTTTCCGTGGCCCGGCCAAGAGACTCGCAAGCGGACGGGGGTCGTGGACAGTCACGCCTGTCACGACATCCCCGTGCGGAACGCACGCGTAAAGACATGTTCGGTCCGTTTCGAGCGCGGCCGGTGCCCGTGCCCCTCGACGCCTCCACGAAACGGCCACAGGGGCTGCGCGGGGGCACCTTTGGCGCTGTAATGGCGGACGTGGTCAGTGAGGGTGCCGCGGAGCGCAGAACGGGGCCCCTGCGTGCCGAAATCGCGCTCAAAACGATCACAGCCGATCCCGCCTCGCCCGAACGAGTGAGACGCACGCTCGAACAGGCGCTCGTCTTCGCTGGCGCGGCCCTCGCCGCGGTGTACACGCCCGGCGGCGACGGCGACCTGCTCCGCCTGGTCGATTCGGCCGGCGTCCCGAGGACCCTGTACGGACTGCGCGAGAGCTACCCGCTCGACGGCCACTCGCCGGCCGCCGACGCCCACCGCGCCGGACGGCCGGTGTGGCTGGGCCCGGCGGAGCTCGCCGACTGCGCGGAGGCGCGGCGGATGCCCACCCGGGACGTCCACCTGGCCGTCCTGCCCGTGCACGGCGGCACGGGCGGCTGTCTGCTGGCCGTGAGCGAGCGCCCCGGTGGCTTCGGCGCCGACGAGCGGGTCTGCCTCGAGCTCGTCGCCGCGGCCGTCTCCGTCCCCGCCCCGGCCGTCCCCGCCGAGGACGAGGAACTGCGCCCCAACGCGTTCAGCCTGGCCATGGACACCGGCCGGGTCGAGGTGGGCGACGCGATCCTGGAGCTGTTCGGGGTGAGCCGGGACCGGTTCGACGGCCGGGTCGAGACGCTCCTCGGGCTCACCGTCCCCGAGGACCTGCCCTCGCTGATGTCCGTCGTCGAGGCCGGCCACATGTCGATCGGCGAGCGCGAGCTGGAGTTCCGCGTCCTCCAGCCCACCGGGCCGCCGAGGTGGCTCAGGCTGCGCGGCCGGCTGCTCCCCGGCGACGGCCGGCCGGCGCGGCTCGTCGGCACCGTCACCGACGCCTCCACCCTGCACGGCGAGGTCACCGACGTCGCCCGCGTCCAGCGGCTGGCCACCGCGCTCGCCACCGCGGGCACCGTCAGCGACGTCGGCCAGGCCGTCGTCGCCGCGCTGCGCAAGCCGCTGCGGGCCGACCGGATCGCGCTCGCCGAGCTGGAGAACGACCGCCTCGTCGTCACCGTCCTCGACCCGCCCGAGCCCGAGTCCTGGCCCGAGCTGTGGCAGCTGGAGTGGCGCGCCGAATGGCCGGACGCGCCGGTGCGCGCCATGCCCACCCTCGCCGCCGCCCTGCGCGAGGGCCGCGCCCGGATCTGGCCCGCCGGCACCGCCCTGGAACCGGCCCTCGCCGAGGTCGGCCCCGGTGGCCTCGCCGTCCTGCCGCTGTCCGCCGGGGGCCGTATGGCCGGCGCCTGCCTCATCGGCTGGGACGAGCCGCACGACTTCGGCCCCGACGAACGCGCCCTGCTCACCGCCTCCGCCGGCCTCGCCGGTCAGGCCCTGACGCGCGCCCGCGCCTTCGACGCCGAGCACGAACTCGTCGGCATGCTCCAGCGCCAGCTGCTCCCGCGCCGTCTGCCGGAACTCCCCGGCGCCGTCGCCGTAGCCCGCTACCTGCCGGCCACCGCCGGCCTTGAGGTGGGCGGCGACTGGTACGACGTCATCCCGCTGTCCGACCACCACGTCGCCCTCGTCATCGGCGACGTCCAGGGACACAGCGCGGGCGCCGCCACCCTCATGGGCCAGATGCGCACGGCTCTGCGCGCCTACGCGGCCGAGGGTCACCCGCCGGACGTCGTGGTCTCCCACTCCAACCGGCTCCTGATGGAGCTGGAGACCGACCTCTTCGTCACCTGCTGCTATGTCGACGTGGACATGGAGGAGGGCACCGCCTGGTGCGTACGGGCCGGGCACCCGCCGCCCGTCCTGCGCTACCCGGACGGATCGACCGACATCGCCGAGACGGACGGCGGACCGCCCCTCGGGGTCGTGACCCGGGCAGAGTTCCCGATGACCCCGCTGCGGCTGCTGCCCGGCACCGTCATCGCCCTGACCACGGACGGACTCGTGGAGTCCGCCGAGATGGACATCGACACCGGCCTGGACCGCCTCGCCCACGAACTGGCCGTGTCCGACCCCGCCCACCTCGGCCTCGTCGCCGACGCCCTGCTCGGCAACGCCCACCGCGGCGACGACGTCGCCCTGCTCCTCATGCGCTACGACGGCATGGCCGTCAAACCCCTGCGCGAGGGCTGGACGGTGTGGCGGGTGCCCGAGGCGGCCCGGCAGGCCCGCCGCTTCACCCGGCGCACCCTGCGCGCCTGGGGCGTGCCCGCCGAGGCCATGGACACCGCCCTGCTGGTCGTCTCCGAACTGGTGACCAACGCCCTGGTGCACACCGACGGCCGGGTCCGCCTCGACCTCGTGCTGATCGACCGCCGGCTGCGCGTCGCCGTCACCGACGCCTCGCCCCGCACCCCCGTCAAGCCGACCAGCCTGGGCTGGGAGGCCACCGGCGGCCGGGGCATCCTCCTCGTCGAGGCCATGTCCGACGCCTGGGGGACGGTACCGGTCAGCGGCGGCAAGCAGGTGTGGAGCGAGCTGGCGCTGGAACACTGAGCCGCCGGGCCGCCGGGCCGCCAGGTGTCCGGGAGTACGAACGGGGTACCCGCCGCCCATGGACACCTTCGCCTCCGCCTTTCTCGCGGCATCCGGAAAGTCCGTCCTGGCCACCGTCGTCTTCATCGCCGTCGGGATCGTGCTCGTCGGCGGCCTGATCTGGGCCTTCCGGCTCGGCATCAAGGTCCGGGCGCGCGAGCCCGCGCCTCCGAAGCCGCACGAACAGCCGCGCAGGCCCGGCTCCGGCCCGGCCCACGAGACCCGCCGGGCCCGCGAGCCCAACGAGATGCCCCGGGCGACGGACGAGAGCGAACGCCTCTCCCCGCACGAACTGCGGCCCACCGGCACCCGGGACAGCACCGACCAGCGCCGCCCCCGTTGGGACGAACAGTCGTGACCGCGTACATCGACGAGAAGCCGGCGGCCCGCCGGGCCGAGACCGGCTGGGCCAGGGCACGCCGGCTGCGCCGCGGAACGGCCGCCCCGCGTACCTGCCTGGCGGCCGTCGCCGTCCCCGGCGCGGTCGCCGGGATGCAGTCCGGCGCGGAATGGAACATTGTCAGGGGTGAGGACTGACCGGCAGACAGTGCGTCTGCGTGAATGAATCGGCCGGGCGACCGGGGCTGGAGTGACGCTGATGAAGGCTCTCGTGCTGTCCGGCGGCGCCGGGACACGCCTGCGGCCGATCACCCACACCTCGGCGAAACAGCTGGTACCGGTCGCCAACAAGGCCGTGCTCTTCTACGGCCTGGAGTCCATCGCCGCCGCAGGCGTCACCGAGGTCGGTGTGATCGTCGGTGACACCGCGCAGGAGATCCGGGAGGCCGTCGGCGACGGCTCCCGGTTCGGGCTCGACATCACCTACATCCCGCAGGACAGGCCTCTCGGCCTCGCCCACGCGGTGGTCGTCGCCCGTGACTTCCTCGGCGAGGACGACTTCGTCATGTACCTCGGCGACAACTTCATCGTCGGCGGCATCACCGACCTCGTCGACGAGTTCCGCAGGACCCGGCCCGACGCCCAGATCCTGCTCACCCGGGTCCCCGACCCCCGCGCCTTCGGGGTCGCCGAACTCGACCCCGCGGGACAGGTCGTCGGCCTCGAGGAGAAGCCCGCGCACCCCAAGAGCGACCTGGCCCTGGTCGGCGTGTACCTCTTCACGTCCGCGATCCACGACGCCGTACGCGCCATCGAGCCGTCCCGGCGGGGTGAGCTGGAGATCACCGACGCCGTCCAGCGGCTCATCGACACCGGCGCCCGGGTGCGCTCCACGATCATCAAGGGCTACTGGAAGGACACCGGGAACGTCGTCGACATGCTGGAGGTCAACCGGACCGTCCTGGAGGGCGTCGAGCGCCGGATCGACGGCGAGGTCGACGAGGCCTCCGAGACGGTCGGCCGGGTCGTCGTCGAGGCCGGTGCCCGGGTGGTGAACTCACGCCTGGTCGGGCCCGTCGTCCTCGGCGCCGGCAGCGAGGTCCGCGACTCCTACGTCGGCCCCTTCACCTCCGTCGGCGAGAACTGCCGGATCACCGACAGCGAGCTGGAGTTCTCCATCGTGCTGCGCGACTCCTCCATCGAGGGAGTGGGCCGCATCGAGAACTCCCTGATCGGCCGTCATGTGGAGGTCACCCCGGCGACCGGCGTGTCCCGCGCCCACCGGCTGGTCCTCGGCGACCACAGCAAGGTACAGATCCACACATGAACCTCCTCGTCACCGGGGCCGCCGGATTCATCGGCTCCACGTATGTGCGCGGCCTGCTGGCCCGCGACCCCGCCGTGCGCGTCACCGTCCTGGACAAGCTCACCTACGCGGGCAGCCGCACCAACCTGCCCGCCGGGCACCCCCGGCTGGACTTCGCGCACGGCGACATCTGCGACGCCGGCCTCGTCGACAAGCTGACGGCCGCCGCCGACCAGGTCGTCCATTTCGCCGCCGAGTCCCACGTGGACCGCTCCATCGACGGCGCGGGCACCTTCGTGCGCACCAACGTCCTCGGCACCCAGACGCTGCTCGACGCGGCCCTGCGGCACGGCGTCGGCCCGTTCGTGCACGTCTCCACCGACGAGGTGTACGGCTCCATCGAGACCGGCGCCTGGACCGAGGACCATCCGCTGCGGCCCAACTCCCCGTACGCCGCCTCGAAGGCCTCCTCCGACCTGATCGCCCTCTCCTACCACCGCACCCACGGCCTGGACGTCCGTGTCACCCGCTGCTCCAACAACTACGGCCCCCGCCAGTTCCCCGAGAAGCTGATCCCGCTCTTCGTCACCAACCTCCTGGACGGCGAGCAGGTCCCCCTCTACGGCGACGGACGCAACGTCCGTGACTGGCTGCACGTCGAGGACCACTGCGAGGCCGTCGACCTCGTCCGTACGAAGGGCCGCCCCGGCGAGGTCCACAACATCGGCGGCGGCACCCAGCTGAGCAACCTCGAGCTGACCGGTCTGCTCCTCGACGCCTGCGGGGCCGACTGGGACCGGGTCAGTCACGTCGAGGACCGCAAGGGCCACGACCTGCGCTACTGCGTCGACTGGACGAAGGCCCGCACCGAACTCGGCTACCGGCCCCGCCACGACTTCGCGGCCTCTCTCGCCGAGACGGTCGCCTGGTACCGGGACCACCGCGACTGGTGGGAGCCCCTGAAACGAACAGCGCGGATGCCATGAGATGGCTCGTCACCGGCGCGGGCGGGATGCTCGGCCGGGACACGGTGGAGGAACTGGCCCGGCGCGGCGAGGACGTGACCGGCCTCGACCGCACCGGCCTGGACATCACCCGGCCCGCATCCGTGGCCCGGGCGTTCGCCGCGCACCGGCCCGACCTGGTGGTCAACTGCGCCGCCTACACGGCCGTCGACGACGCCGAGACCGACGAGGCCCGCGCGCTGCTGGTCAACGGCGAGGGGCCCCGGCTGCTCGCCGCCGCCTGCGCCGCGCACGGCGCCCGCCTGGTCCACGTCTCCACGGACTACGTCTTCGACGGCGCGGCCCGCGCCCCCTACCGGGAGGACCATCCGCCGTCCCCCCGCACCGCCTACGGCCGCACCAAGCTGGCCGGTGAACGTGCCGTCCGGGCCGCACTCCCCGAGGCCGGCGTGATCGTGCGCACCGCCTGGCTCTACGGCGTCCACGGCCGCAGCTTCGTCCGCACGATGCTGGAACTGGAGACCCGCCGCGACACCCTCGACGTCGTCGACGACCAGCGCGGCCAGCCCACCTGGAGCGCGGACGTCGCCGCCCGCATCGCCGACCTGGGACCGAAGGTCGGCCGCGGCGCGACGGGCGTCTTCCACGCCACCGCGGCCGGCGAGGCCACCTGGTACGACCTGGCCCGCGAGGTGTTCCGCTCCGTGGACGCCGACCCGGACCGGGTGCGCCCCACCACCGGCGACGCGTTTCCCCGGCCCGCGCCCCGGCCCGCCTACAGCGTCCTGGCGCACGACCGCTGGCAGGAGGTGGGCCTGTCACCGCCACGGGACTGGCGCGCCGCCCTGGGGCAGGCACTTCCACCGATCCGCAAGGCGTCCTTCGACACGGTGTCCCTCAAGGAGTCCCTTCGTGAAACGCCATGAGTTCCTGCGGGAACTGCACAAGGCCACCGCCAACCGCAACTACCTGGAGATCGGCGTCAACGACGGCCGCAGCCTGCGGCTGTCCCGGGTGCCCAGCATCGCGGTCGACCCCGCGTTCAAGGTGACCTCGGAGATCCGCTGCGACGTCCACCTGGTGAAGGCCACCAGCGACGACTTCTTCGCCCGCCGCAACCCCCTCGCCCATCTGAAGGGCGGCCGCCACCCGGTGCGCAACCTCGCCCGGGGCCGCCACCCCCTCGGCCACTGGCGCCGCACCACCCTCGACCTGTCCTTCATCGACGGCATGCACCTGTTCGAGTACGCGCTGCGCGACTTCATCAACGTCGAGAAGCACTCCGACTGGTCGAGCGTGATCGTCTTCGACGACATGCTGCCCCGCGGCGTCGACGAGGCCGCCCGCGACCGGCACACCACCGCCTGGACCGGCGACGTCTACAAGCTCATCGAGATCCTGTCCCGCTACCGCCCCGACCTGGTGGCCGTCCCCGTCGACACCCAGCCGACCGGACAGCTCGTCGTCTTCGGCGCGGACCCCCGCAACCCCGTGCTGCGCGACAAGTACCACGAGATCATCGCCGAGTTCGACGTTCCCGACCCGCAGAAGGTTCCCGAGGCGGTCCTGGAACGGGTGCGCGCGGTACGGCCCGAGACCCTGCTGCGGGCGGGCTTCTGGAAGCCCCTCGTACGGGCCCGCAACCGGGGACTCGACCGCTCCCGGGGCTGGGAGCCGCTGCGCGGAGCGCTGGAACGGGCGGCCGTCAGCCGCTGACCCTCAGCTCCTGGTAGCGCTCCCGGCAGGAGGCGTACGACGGCAGCAGCCCCGACGCCTTTGCCCGGGCCAGTGAAGGCGCCCGCGCGTCCTTCGGCGACAGCACCGGCTCCACGCCCCGCGGCCAGTCGATGCCCAGCGCCGGGTCGAGAGGGTGCACCCCGTGCTCATGCTCGGGCGCGTACCCGGTGGAGCAGAGGTAGACCACGGTGGCCTCGTCGGTGAGGGCCAGGAAGGCATGGCCGAGGCCCTCGGCGAGGAACACCGCGTGCCGGGTGTCGTCGTCCAGCCGGACCGCCTCCCAGCGCCCGAACAGGGGTGAGCCCACCCGCAGGTCGACGACCACGTCGAGCACCGCCCCCCGGACACAGGTCACGTACTTGGCCTGCCCCGGCGGCACGTCCGAGAAGTGGACCCCGCGCAGCACGCCCCGGCGGGAGACGGAGCAGTTGGCCTGGGCGAGCCCCAGGTCGTAGCCGGTGGCCGCCCGGAACTCCGGCGTCCGGTACCACTCGTGGAAGCTGCCCCGCGCGTCGGGGAAGACCCTGGGCTCCAGCACCCAGGCCCCCTCGATGTCCAGTGGCCGCATGCCGTCACCTCCTCCGGGGCGTGACGTTCTGGAGTGCCCGGTACAGCGCCCGGCGCACCCTGCGGGCCAGTCGTCGCGCACCGGCGGGCTGGGGCGCCGGCACCACGACGACGCCGTCCGAGGCGACGTGCAGGGCGAAGGGCAGCGGGTGGAAGCGCGCCGGGTCCGCGTCCGGGGTGAGACACACCGTCGTCAGCCAGGTCCTGCCCAGCAGATCGCCGACCGGCAGGACGGCCGCCAGCCGGCCGCCCGGCGAGAGCGTCCCGAAGACCTCGCGGGAGCCGCCGGACTTCGCCCCTGTCAGCCGCAGCAGGACATCGGCGGCCTCGGGCACGTGCAGCGGCAGGGCCACCTGGAGCCGGTCCTCCGCGACGGCGACGTCCCCGGCCGCCACGCGGCCCAGGCCCAGCCGCTTGCCCGCGTGGCCGACGTCCAGCGCGAGGCTCGCGTACCGGTCGGTCCAGTACGGCAGCACCACGCGCCCCGCGACCACCCCGGCGGGCGGGACGGGACGGCCGTGGCGGGGCGCCGGGCCCAGCCGCAGCTCCTTCGTCCAGCCGCCCAGACCGACGCGCACGTACACGTCCCACAGTCCCTCGCCCGCCGGACCGCCGCTCAGCGCGGTGGCGGGATCGATGGTGGCGGTCGCCCGCAGGACGAGCCGCACCTGACTGCCGTCGCCGGCCGGGACCGTCTCGCGGACCACGTCCACCGGCTGGAAGTACTGCGCCGAGCTGGCCCGCTCCCGCAGCAGCAGATCGGGCACGGCCCGGTCGAACCGGCCCACGGTGTCCGTGCCCAGCCACCGGACCGCCTCGGCGACGTCCCGCGGCGGCCACTGCGGGGAGCCCCCGGCGGACGGGAAGGTCATCGGGCCGCCGTCGTGCGTCAGCTCGGCGGCGAAGGCGATCCGCAGAACGCCGCCCTGCCAGGTGACGTCCTCCGGGTCGACGGCGAGCGCGACGCCCGCCTCCCACTCCGCGAACGCGACGACGTCGTCGTAGCGTCCGTCGGCGGCCAGCGCGGCGACGACCCGCTGGGTGGGCTGCAGCGGTGCCGCCACACCCGGCCCGAACCGCTCGACGACGACCCCTCGGATCTCCTCGAACAGCTCCCTGCGGTAGTCCTCGGGCAGGCCGAGGAAGCGTTTGCCCCGCAGCCGCTCGACCATCTCCACGCGCAGCCAGCGCCGGAACAGCCGGTCGCGCAGCGCGCCCGGCTCGGTGTACCGCTCGACGACGTCGAGGGCCTCCCGGAGGTTCTTGAAGTACCCCACCGGTTCGAACCGCTGGAAGCCCGCGTTCGCGGCGTCGTCGCGCCGGACGTGGTAGTAGCAGACGTAGTCGCTGAGCACCGAGACGTTGTCCGCGCGCAGATAGGCCTCGGTGACGAAGACATGGTCCTCCAGCCGGCGCCGCCCCTCGGGAAAACGCAGGCCGGTGCGGTCCAGGAACGCCCGGCGGACCATCTTGTGCGGGGTGAGGCTGTCGATCAGCGGCGCGTTCTCGACGGTGGCGTGCGGGCGGTTGGTGCGGAACAGCTCGACCGGCACCGAGCGCCCCCTGCCGGCCATCTTGCCCACGACGACATCGGCGTCGTTCGCGACCCCGTAGGCGTACATCCGCTCCAGGGCCTCGTCGCCGAGGTGGTCGTCGTTGTCGACGAACATGACGTACTCGCCCCGGGAGACGTCGATGCCGACGTTGCGGGGCCTGCCCGCCCAGCCGGAGTTCTCCTGGTGGACGACCCGGATCCGGGAGTCCTCGGCGGCGGCCGCGTCGAGCAGGGCGGGGGTGGCGTCGGTGGAGCCGTCGTCGACGAAGATCACCTCGTACTCGTCCGGCGGGAGCGACTGCCTCAGCAGCGAGGCGAGACAGTCCTCGATGTAGGGACCGGGGTTGTAGACGGGGACGATGACGCTGACCTTGACCGGCATCGGGCTCCTGGCCCCCTTGCTGGATCGCTCTGCCGTGCTGGATCGCTCTGCCGTGCGCGGGACGGAGGGTGCGCGTGGCCCGATGCTAACCCCGCCGCCGACGCGCCACCTGTCCGGATCGGCCCGAGTCGGGGATTTTGTACCCTGGCGCCGTGCGCCTGCTGATGATGTCCGACACCCACCTCCCCAAGCGCGCCAAGGCGCTGCCCGCCCCGCTGCTCGACGAGCTCCCGCACGCGGACGTGGTGATCCACGCGGGGGACTGGGTCGACACGGACACCCTCGACCTGCTGGAGAGCCGCAGCCGCCGGCTCGTCGGCGTGTACGGCAACAACGACGGGCCCGGCCTGCGCGCCCGGCTGCCCGAGGTCGCGTTCGCCGAACTGGGCGGACTGCGGTTCGGGGTCGTCCACGAGACGGGCCCCGCCCAGGGCCGGGAGGCCCGCTGCGCCGCGCGCTTCCCCGACCTGGACGTCCTGGTCTTCGGCCACAGCCACATCCCCTGGGACACCACCGCCCCCGGCGGACCCCGCCTGCTCAACCCGGGGTCCCCGACCGACCGCCGCCGGCAGCCGCACTGCACCTATCTGACCGCCACCGCGGCCGACGGCCGGCTCACGGACCTCGTCCTGCACCGGCTGCCACCGCGCCGATGACCGAGAAGCCGCTGACGGAGCGGCCGATGACGGAGAACCGGGCCGCGCCCGGCCGAGAGGGTCGGGGGCGGCCCGGAACTTGCGAGTGTGCGTTGCTTCAACGGACCTCCTTCCTTCGCGAGACGAAGGACAGAGGACATACATCCTGTCCGTTATGTCCCGGTACCCGGTACGTGCGCGCTTCACACCTCCTGGGGAAAAATCGGGACGGAAAGGGCCGGCCGCCTCACTTCCCGCGGTGGATCGCCCCGGCCGTCGCGGTCAGCGGAGCACCGCTGCCGCCCCAGCGAAGCGCGACGATCTCGGCGGCCACCGACACGGCGACCTCCTCGGGCGTACGGGCCCCCAGGTCCAGCCCGACCGGTGAGCGCAGCCGGGCCAGCTCACCGTCCGTGAGTCCGGCCTCGACGAGTCGTGCCCGGCGTTCGTCGTGGGTGCGCCGGCTGCCCATCGCCCCGATGTACGCGGCCGGCCGGCGCAGCGCCGCCTCCAGCAGCGGCACGTCGAACTTCGGGTCGTGGGTCAGCACGCAGATCGCCGTCCGGTCGTCGGTGTCCGTGCCGCGCAGATACCGGTGCGGCCACTCCACGACCACCTCGACGCCCGGCGGGAAGCGCTTCGGGGTGGCGAAGACCGGCCGGGCGTCGCAGACCGTGACCCGGTAGCCCAGGAAGTCGCCGACCCGGGCCACGGCGGCCGCGTAGTCGATGGCGCCGAACACCAGCATGCGCGGCGGCGGCGCGAAGGAGTGCAGGAACACCGGGACGGCGTCCTCGCGCCGCTGGCCGCGTGGCCCGTAGTGCCGTACGCCGGTGACGCCGAGGGCGAGTTCGCCGCGCGCGTCGGCCGTGACGGCCGCGTCCAGACCCTCCGTGCCCAGCGTGCCGGAGGTCCGGTCCGGCCAGACGGCGAGGGTGGCCCCGCGGGGCGCGGGGCCGTCGGTGACCGTGGCCACCGTCACCGGCTCGCCCGCGGCGACCGACTCCGCGACGGCGCCGAACGACGGGTCGAGGCCGGGCGTGACGGCACGGACCAGCAGCGTGATCTCGCCGCCGCAGGTCAGCCCCACGGCGAAGGCGTCCTCGTCGCTGTAGCCGAAGGTCTCCAGCCGGGCCGCCCCGTCGGCCACGACCTCCCGGGCCAGCTCGAACACCGCGCCCTCGACGCAGCCCCCGGACACGCTGCCCACGACCTCGTCGTCCGGCCCCACCGCCATCGCCGCGCCCGGATCGCGCGGCGCGCTGCGGCTGACGGCGACCACGGTGGCGAGCCCGAACGGCACACCGGCCGCGTACCACCCGTTCAGCGCCGGGAGAATCTCGCGCACGATCGGTTCCCCTTCCGGCCGCGACGGCCGAATCGGCCGCTTCTCCTGAACGGTAATCCGCAGCCGGGTCGCCCGCCGGTCCGCACCGCGAGGGACACCTGGCGAACCGGCGAGGCCGGGTTGTCAACTGGGTTGACGGGGAATGAACTTACTCGCGGGTCAGAAGGTATTGACGGTGTCCGGAAATCACCGGACTGTAGTGGACATGCCGAATATCCGGGCACGTCTGCTCGCTGTTCTGGTGGTCCTCTGCGGACTCTGTGGCTTCCTGACGGTGGCGGGCTCCCCGACCGCCGGCGCGGCCACGCTCCCCGACTCCCTCTCCTTCGACGGCACGGCGCTCACCGTGTCGGGCGGCCGCTTCGTCGACGCGGCCGGCCGCGAGGTCGTACTGCGCGGTTACAACGTCTCCGGCGAGACCAAGCTCGCGGAGAACAAGGGCCTGCCCTTCGCCTCCGTCGCCGACGCCAGGAAGTCCGCGACGGCCCTGCGCGCCCTCGGCGGCGGCAACTCCGTCCGTTTCCTGCTCTCCTGGGCCTACGCCGAACCGGCGAAGGGCCAGGTCGACACCACCTACCTGGCCGCCGCCACCAGCCAGATGCAGGCCTTCCTCGACGCCGGCATCCGCGTCTACCCCGACTTCCACCAGGACCTCTACTCCCGCTACCTGTTCAACTCGGGCAGCTGGTACACGGGCGACGGCGCACCCGCGTGGGCTGTGGCGCTCGGCGGCTACCCCGCCGAGTCCTGCGGCATCTGCTTCCTCTGGGGGCAGAACATCACCCAGAACGGCGCGGTGAAGGCCGCCCAGTACGACTTCTGGCACAACGACTACGGCCTGCAGGACTACTTCCTGGCCACCGCCCAGAAGACCATGGCGTACCTCAAGGCGAACCTCACCACCGAGCAGTTCGCCGGCGTCCTGGGCTTCGACCCCTACAACGAGCCCTACGCCGGCACCTACGACTCCGGCCAGGCCAGCCGCACGTGGGAGCGCGACGTGCTGTGGCCCTTCTACGTGAAGTTCCGGGCCCGGATGGACGCGGCAGGCTGGACCGACAAGCCCGCCTTCGTCGAGCCGAACCTCTTCTGGAACGGCAACGTCAGCAAGGAGGAGGGCGGCCTCCTCGACGCGGGCACGCTCGGCTCCCGCTACGTCTTCAACACCCACTTCTACGACCAGAAGGCCATCTCCGGGGTCCTGATGTGGGGCAACGCGGAGGACGGCCAGTACGTCACCGACTTCGCGACGGTCCGCGACCGCGCGTCGGCGGCCGGGACGACGGCGATCGTCAGCGAGTTCGGCCACCCCCTGAACGGCTCGACCGCCGGCAAGGCGCCGACCGTCCTGAAGGCGATGTACCAGGCACTCGACTCCCGTGTGAAGGGCGCCAGTTGGTGGACCACCCCGGCGACCTCGGGCCCGGTCCTCTCCGGCTCGCAGTGGCAGTGGGACATCTACAACGGCCGCCACCACGAGCTGATGAACGGCAACGCCGACAAGGTGCTCACCACCGGCGACGCCTGGAACGACGAGGACCTCTCCGCCGTCCGCCTGGACGACGGCGGCACGGCGACCCTCCGTCAGGACGCCCGGCTGCTCGACCGGATCTACCCGAGCGCCACCTCCGGCACGACCGTCGCCTTCACCTACGAGGACCGCTCCCGCGACGGCTCCACCACGCTCACCTGGAATCCGGTCCCCAGCTCCCTGCCCAACACGAAACAGCTCGTCGGCTCCGGCCAGTACGGGCTGCTGGTGTGGCGCTCGAACGGCGGCACGGCGCCCACCGATCTGCATCTGCCGGCTTCCTTCCCGACCGCCACGACGACGGTCGTCTCCGACCTCGGCACGGTGTACGCCCCGCCCGCGTACACGACGACCACGAAGATCGCCGCGGCCGCCGAACCGGGCGGCACGGGCAGCCGGCGCCTGCTGCTCAGCGCGCCCGACTCGGGCACCGTGCACTACGCGCTGGTCACCAACGGGGCGACCGCACCGTCCGCGACCCTGCTGGCCGCCGCCCGCACGGAACTGTCGGCATGGGTGACCCAGAAGGTGGGCTAGCCCCGCCGGGCACGACACAAGGGTGGGTGGCGGTGACCGCCACCCACCCCGGTGCACGAGGAACCGTCAGCTGCCGGTTCCGGTCCAGTTCGCCGCGACATGGCCGAGCCGGACCCGCTGCGGATGGTCGCCCACCGGCACCGACACGACCTTCTGCCCGGTGGCGAAGTCGATCGCCGTGACCTGGTCGGCGCCGCTCTCGGAGATGACACAGCTCCTGCCGTCGCCGCTGACCGTGGCCCAGTAGGGCTTGGAGGCGGTGACCAGCGGGCCCTCCTGGAGGGTGGCGCGGTCGACGACCGTCGCGTAGTCGTCCATCGTGCCCGCCACGCACAGCTTGCCGCCGTCGGGGCTCATCGAGATGCCGTGGTGGCGCGAGTCGTTGACGAAGGTGGTGCGGTCGTCGCTGGTCGCCGGGTTCTTCGGCAGGGTCTTCGTCCGGGTGATGCGGTCCGTGGCGAGGTCGTACTCGAAGAAGCCGTTGAAGAACGAGACCTGGAAGTACAGCTTGGACTCGTCCGGTGAGAAGACCGCCGGACGCACCGCGTCCGAGTAGTCCGTGAGGCCGATCGCGTCCAGCCGCTGACGCATGTCGATGACCTTGACCTGCTGGTATGTGCTCGCGTCGACGACGGTGATGCGCCGGTCGCCCTTCGTGAAGTCCTGCCACGGGGCGTCCTGCGAGGTGTTCACGTCGCCGATCGACATGTTGTAGATGTACTTGCCGTCCCTGGTGAAGATGTTCTCGTGCGGCTTGTCGCCGGTCTTGAACGAGCCCAGCTGCTTGCCGGTGGCGATGTTCAGGACGTGCACGGTGTTCGAGATCGACGCGGAGACGGCGACCCGGGTGCCGTCGGGCGATACGGCCATGTGGTCGGAGCGGTAACCGGACACCGGGAAGCGCCAGTTGATGTTCCCGGAGGCCAGGTCGATGGAGACGACATCGGCGAAGCTGGGCCGGGAGACGACCACCGAGCCGCCGTCCGGCGTGGTGTACATGTCGTCGACGAACTGGTCGTGGCCCTCGCCGACACCGTTGCGGATGGCCTGGAAGTAGATCCACTTGATCGGGTCGGCGTTGATCTCCGCCATCCGGGCGCTCTTGTCGGGGATCACGTTGATCCGGCCGACCTTGGCGAAATCACCGCTGGACCTGATGACGTCCGCGGTGCCCTCCCAGTTGTTGCCGACGAAGAGCACCTCGCGCAGTGCGGCGGCGGTCGAGGCGTCGGAGACGGCGGTGGCGGCGGTGGCGGGAGCGGTGACGGTCAGGACGAGGGCGGCGGCTACGGAGCAAAGGTGCCTGGATCTGAAGGCAGGCATGACTGCTCTCTCCTCTGCGGGTGAAAGACGTGGGGGCAGGGCGGAAAGGTCCGCCCACATCTGAACACGGAAGCGTTCAGACTTTACTTACTGGAAAGTAAGGAAGGGGGGCCCTGCGCCACAAGACTTCGTACACGACAAAATTGGCGGTGGGGGAGCACCGAGCGACGAGGGAGGGTCAGTGGCGGGCAGGCTCAGGACGCCGACCGGCCGGTACGGCGGCAAGTCCGCCGAGCAGCGGCAGGTCGAGCGACGCGGGAGATTCCTGGAGGCGGCGCTGCGGTTGTTCGGGGACGTCCCCGGCTACCGCGGCACCACGGTCGCGGCGCTGAGCGAGGCGGCCGGCCTGTCGACCCGACAGTTCTACGAGGAGTTCCGCGCCCTCGAGGACGTCCTGGCGGCGCTGCACCTCCAGGTCAACGACTGGGCCGAGGAGGCGGTCCTGGCCGCCTTCGCCGCCGCCCAGGACATGCCGCTCGTCGAGCGGGTCACCGCGATCTTCCGCGCCTACGCGGCCGACGTGACCTCCGACCCGCGCCGCATCCGGATCACCTTCGTGGAGATCGTCGGGGTCAGCCCCCGGATGGAGGAACAGCGACTGGCACGCCGCGCCCGCTGGGTCGATCTCATCTGCGCCGAGGCGTCGGCGGCCGCCGCCCGCGGCGAGGCGGCCCCCCGCGACTACCGCCTCGCGGCGACGGCCTTCATCGGCGGTGTCAACGGCCTCCTCCACGACTGGAGTGCCGGGTGGGTGGACGCGACCCTGGACGAGGTGGTCGACGAACTGGTGCGGCAACTGCTGGGGATCCTGCGGCCGCCGGGGTGGGCGCCCGAGGCCGTTTAGGGCCTGTCCGGGCCCCCGCAGGGGTGGGCGCCCGAGGCGGATCAGGACCTGTCCCGGCCGCTCCTGCCGGGCCGGCCGGGCGACAGTCGCCCCACGGCCTCCACCACCCGCCCCACCCCGTCCTCCCCGCGCACCCGGGCGCCCAGCTCCCGGGCCCGCTCGCGGAAGCCGGGCTCCCGGGTGGCCCGCAGGAGCGCGGTGGTCAGGGTCTGCGCGGTCAGCCGGCGCAGCGGCACCGACCCCGGCGCCACGCCGAGGCCGACCAGGCGGTCGGCCCAGAAGGTCTCGTCGAACTGGATCGGGACCGGCACGGCGGGGACCCCGGCCCGTACGCCCGCCGCCGTCGTCCCCGCCCCGCAGTGGTGGACCACCGCGGCCGTCTCCGGGAACAGCAGCGAGTGCGGGACCTCGTCGACGGTCAGCATGTCGTCGCCGTCGGCCGCGAGGCCCGCCCAGCCGCGCTGGATCACCCCCCGCAGGCCGGCCCGCCGCAGCGCCCGGACGATCTCGGCGCTCAGCCGCCGCGGGTCGGGCACGGTCGCGCTGCCCAGCCCGACGAAGACCGGCGGCGGTCCCGCGTCGAGGAACTCCCGCAGTGCGGCCGGGAGCCGGGTCTCCTGTTCGTACGGCCACCAGTACCCGGTGACGTCCAGCTCCGCCCGCCAGTCGCGGGGCCGGGGCACCACCAGCGGGCTGAAACCGTGCAGGACCGGCCAGCCGCGCCGGGCCCGGGCCCGCAGGCCGGTGCCGGGACGGCGTACGGCGGGCAGCCCCAGCCGGGCCCGTACGGCCGGCACGGCCGGCGCGAAGACCTGGTCGACGGCCACCCCGACGCCGTGCCCGGCGAGCCGGTTGCCGACCGCGCCCCATGAGCCGCCGCCCAGCATCGGCGGCGCGAACTCCCTGGTGGGGGCGACGGGTTGGAGGTAGAGACCGAGGCTCGGCAGGGACAGGCCCGCGGCGATGGTGTGCCCCAGCGGCGCCACCGAGGCGGACAGCAGCAGGACGTCGCTGGCATGGGCGGCGGTCAGGAGGTCGTCGGTCATCCGCCCCACCAGTGACCGCGCCATCCGGGCCATCCGCAGCAGTTTGCCCGGGCCGGTGGTGCTGCGGTGCAGTCCCCGGCCCCGCTCGGACTCCAGCTCCGCCCGCGGATCCACCGGCAGGGCGTGGAAGCCCACCCCCGAGCCCGCCACCAGCGGCGCGAACCGCGCATGGGTGACCAGGGTGACCTGGTACCCCGCCCGCACCAGCCCGTGGCCCAGTCCCGTGAAGGGGGCCACGTCACCCCGGGATCCCGCTGTCATGATCGCCACTCGCACGACGGACAGTATGGGGGCGGGTGGCCGGTCCAGGGTGAACAACCCTGCGAAAGCGGCCACTTCATCTTTTGAGAGCGGTCACATCACTTCTGTCGCAGCCGTTGACTTCATTCTCCGGCAGCTCTACTTTCGGCGCGCAACGCGTTCGGTTCGCCGACCCTTGTTCGATATTTCGAAGCTTGGAGCCGCCGTATGTTTCCCCCACCCCCCGCGCGCCGGGTCCGGCACTGGAGATCCGCCGCCGCACGGGTACTCGCCCTGCTGCTGACGGTGACCGCCGCCCTGCTGTTCGCCCAGCCCGGCGCGGCCCAGGCCGCGACCTCGCGGCAGATCGCCGTGCCCACCGCCCCGATGGGCTGGGCCTCCTGGAACAGCTTCGCCGCGAAGATCGACTACAGCGTCATCAAGCAGCAGGTCGACGCGTTCGTCGCCGCGGGCCTGCCGGCGGCCGGATACCGGTACATCAACATCGACGAGGGCTGGTGGCAGGGCACCCGCGACAGCGGGGGCAACATCACCGTCGACGAGTCCGAGTGGCCCGGCGGCATGAGCGCCATCGCCGACTACATCCACAGCAAGGGCCTCAAGGCCGGGATCTACACGGACGCCGGCAAGGACGGCTGCGGCTACTACTACCCGACCGGCCGGCCCGCCGCCCCGGGCAGCGGCAGTGAGGGCCACTACGACCAGGACATGCTCCAGTTCTCGCAGTGGGGCTTCGACTTCGTGAAGGTCGACTGGTGCGGCGGTGACGCCGAGGGCCTCGACGCGGCGACGGCGTACACCGCGATCAGCGGCGCCGTCACGAAGGCGACGGCCGCCACCGGCCGCCCGCTCACCCTCTCCATCTGCAACTGGGGCTACCAGAACACCTGGAACTGGGCCCCCGGCCTCGCCCCGATGTTCCGGACCAGCACCGACATCATCTACTACGGCAACAACCCGTCGATGACGAACCTGCTGTCCAACTTCGACCAGGGCCTGCACCCCACCGCCCAGCACACCGGCTACTACAACGACCCGGACATGCTGATGGTCGGCATGACCGGCTTCACCGCCGCCCAGAACCGCACCCACATGAACCTGTGGGCGGTCTCCGGCGCCCCGCTCCTCGCCGGCAACGACCTGACCACGATGACGACGGAGACGGCGAACATCCTCAAGAACCCCGAGGTCATCGCCGTGGACCAGGACGCGCGCGGCCTCCAGGGCGTCAAGGTCGCCGAGGACGCCACCGGAGCGCAGGTGTACGGCAAGGTCCTCGCCGGCAGCGGCAAGCGTGCCGTCGTCCTGCTCAACCGCACATCCTCCGCCCAGAACATCACCGTCCGCTGGTCCGACCTGGGTCTGACCAACGCCTCCGCCACCGTCCGTGACCTGTGGGCCCGCGCCGACGTCGGCACGTACTCCACGAGCTACACGGCGAGCGTCCCGGCGGGCGGCTCGGTCATGCTCACCGTCACCGGCGGCACCGAGGCCTCGGGCAGCACGTACACCGGCACGTCGAGCTTCTCCGGCGTGGCCGCCGGGAACACCGGCCTGAAGGTCGTCGACGTCGCCTACACCAACACCGCCTCCACCGCCCGTACCGCGACGCTCAAGGTCAACGGCCAGACCGCGACGACGGTCTCCTTCCCGCCGACGGGCTCCGCGCAGGGCACGATCACCCTCCAGGTGGCTCTGTCGAAGGGCTCGTCCAACACGCTCGCCTTCACGGGCGCCCCGACCCTCGCCGACATCACGGTCAAGCCCCTCGCCGGCGCGAACGGCGCCCTCGTCGTCGGCAAGCAGTCCGGCCGCTGCCTCGACCTGTACAACAGCACCGTCGCCAACGGCACCCAGGCCGAGTTGTGGGACTGCAACGGCGGCTCCAACCAGGCCTGGACATACACCTCCCGCAAGGAACTCGTGGTGTACGGGAACAAGTGCCTGGACGCCTACAACCTGGGCACCACCAACGGCACCAAGGTCGTGATCTGGGACTGCAACGGCCAGAACAACCAGAAGTGGAACGTCAACAGCGACGGCACGATCACCAACGTCAACGCGGGGCTGTGCCTCGACGCCAACGGTGCGGGCACGGCCAACCGCACTCCGATCGTGCTCTGGACCTGCGGCACCGCCGACAACCAGAAGTGGACGCTGACCTGACCCTTTGGGCGGGGGCCCGACCCACGGGCCGGGCCCCCGCACTTCCGGGCAGAGACGCCCGAGGGCCGGTGACGGGGAACCGGCCGGGCGTTTCCCGTGTCTGTCGACGTGCCGGACCAGTCGACGCGCGGGACCAGGGGGGACCATGTCGGACACCAGAGAGGCCGAGCCGGTCAGGAGCAGGGGCGGACGCGTCCGACGGGTGGTGTTCCGCCTCGTCATGGCCGTCCTGATCCTGCTGCTCGCCGGACGCACCTACCAGGAGACGGCCGTGGCGCTCGCCCGGTCGGACGGATCCCTGCACACCGCCGTCGCGAGCGTGACGGAGCTGACCTCGCACACGGTGTCCGGATACGCGGGCGGCGGACAGGCCGGCGGCAGCGGCGCGTACTTCAGCCACACCGAGTACACGGTCCGACTCGACCTGGGCCAAGGGCGGAAGAGGGTCGACAAGGTCGAGGACCGGGTCGGGCGCGACCTCTGGGAGGGCAAGCGGGTCGTGGCCGGCCTGTGGCACGGCCGGGTCGTGGAGATCGACGGCCAGGACGTGTGGCCCGGCTGGCACTTCGGGACGCTGGACGTGACGCTGATGGTGCTGGCCCCGTTGACGACGGCCTATCTGATCTCCCTCGCGGTGTCCGCCGCCGCCCTCCTGGCGGCCCGGGCGGCCCGGGCGGGCCGGGCCCGGGCGGGCCGCGACGACCGCTTCGGGCCCTGCGCGCTCGGGTCGGCCGTCGGCCTGGCGGCGCTGCTCGCCCTCCTCGTCCACGCGGCCTTCGGGCACGTCCTCGCGTACTGGCCCGCCGTCCCCGTCTGCGCCGGTACGGCGGTGGCGCTGGCGAGGCTGAGCGCGGTGATCCGGCGCCTCGGACGTATCGCCGCCGAGGCCACCCCTGCCGACGCGGCGAGCGCGTCGACACGGGCCTGACCGCCGACCGTCCGGTGGTGCCAACCGGCAACCGGCAACCGGCGTACGGCAACCGGCGTACGGGGGAAGGGGGTTCGGTGCGTGCGGGTGCGGCTCACCGACGCCGGGCGCACCGTGTGCGAGAGGCGGGCGGCGTCGGAGAACGCGGACGAGACCGCACTGCCCGCAGCGCTGTCCGCAGCAGAGCCACGGACACTCGCCGGCCCGCCGTGGAAACCGGTACCGGCAGCGCGGACCGGGCCGGACGCGACCGCCCCCGCACCGCCCGCACCGAGAAGGTCCAGGTCAGCCGAGAAGTGACCTGGACCCCGGTGGTCTTCCTCCCTACTCGTCCCATGCCTGGATCATGGTCTGCTCGACGATCTTGCCGTCCCGCAACGTGATCATCGACTCGGCGAGAACGCGCACGCCGTCCGTGTACCGGCAGGACTCGCTGAAGGCGGCGCGGTCGCCCTGGACGATGCACTCCTCCAGCTTGTGGGTCATGTCCCGGCTGTAGACGTCGTCGAGCATCCGGCCGATCTCGTCCCGTCCGTGCAGCACCGTGGGCCGGCTCGGCTGGGAGTTGTGGTCGATGACGTTCAGTTCCGCGTCGTCGGCGTAGAGCGACAGCAGTGTCGTCGGGGTCTGTCCTTCTATGCCTCTGCGCAGTGTCTCGGTGTCGAAGGCGGATCCTGCCGCGGTGCCCATGGTGACCTCCTGCGAGGGCCGCGGCCGAGGGGAGGTCGGCCGCCCGACCCTCACCTTCGAGGCTCCTCCGGCAGGCCGGGCTCGGCAAGCGCAGGCGGTTCCGTCCGCCTGTCGGGTGAGCGCCGCCGCCCGCCCGTGTCCGTGAGGGCGCCGGGGGCGTTGCTGTAGACATGATCTCCACTCGACGCATCGCCGCTATCGCCGCTCTCGCCGCCGGGGTCACGGGCCTCGCGGCGCCCGTGGCGAGCGCGGCCGAAGCTCCGGCCACCGGCCGGCTCAACCCGATGACCGTGCTGGACTCGGTCACCACGAGCCAGATTCCCGCGGAGTACCGGGCCGACCTCCCGCCGCTCTCCAGGCAGCTGGGCGAGCTCAACAAGGTCGGCCAGCTCGGGCAGCTGAACGAGCTGCACCAGATCACCGACCTCGTCGCTCCCGTGACCGGGCTGCTGCCCGCGATCGGCTGAGCGACTCACCTCGCCCCGTGGGGGCCGTCCGGACGACCGGGCGGCCCCCACGCGCGTTCCGCCCCGGTCACTCGACCGTCGCCAGGAACTGCGTGGCCGCCAGCTCCGCGTAGAGCGGGTCGCCCGCCACGAGCTCACGGTGCGTCCCCACCGCGCGGACCCGGCCCGCGTCCATGACGACGATCCGGTCGGCCGTCGTGACCGTCGACAACCGGTGCGCGACGACGAGGACGGTGGTCGTCCGGGCGACGTCGGCGACGGTGTCGCGCAGCGCCGCCTCGTTCACCGCGTCCAGCTGGGAGGTCGCCTCGTCCAGCAGCAGGAGCCGCGGGCGGCGCAGCAGCGCGCGGGCGATGGCCACCCGTTGCCGCTCGCCGCCGGACAGCTTCGTCCCGCGATGTCCGACCAGGGTGTCGAGCCCCAGCGGCAGCCGAGCGACCAGGCCCTCCAGACGGGTCGTCCTCAGCACGCCCCGCACGGTGTCGTCGTCCGCCGACGGGTTCCCCAGCAGCAGGTTGTCGCGCAGCGAGCCGGACAGCACGGGGGCGTCCTGCTCGACGTAGCCGATGGAGGAGCGCAGCCGGGACAGCTCCCAGTCCGCGAGGTCGCGCCCGTCGAGGGCGATCGTGCCGGACTCGGGGTCGTAGAACCGCTCGATGAGCGAGAACACCGTGGTCTTGCCCGCGCCCGAAGGGCCGACGAACGCCGTCATGCCCCGGGCCGGCACGGTGAACGTCACCCCGTGGTGGACGTACGGCAGGTCGTCGGCGTACCGGAACCGGACGTCGGCGAAGTCCAGCGAGGCCGGTTCGGCGGCGGGCGCGGGCAGCGGCTCGGGCCGGGACGCCGGCTCGGCGGGCAGCCACAGGGCCTCCTGGATGCGGCTCAGGGCCGCCGAACCCGTCTGGTACTGGGTGATCGCACCGACGACCTGCTGGATCGGCGACATCAGATAGAAGACGTACAGCAGGAACGCCACCAGCGTGCCGATCTCGATGGCGCCCGTCGCGACCCGCGCCCCGCCCACCGCGAGGACGGTGATGAAGGCCGTCTGCATCGCCAGACCGGCCGTGTTGCCCGCGGCCGCCGACCACTTGGCGGCGCGCACGCTCTGCCGCCAGGACTCCTCGGCCGCCGCGTGCAGCGTCGCCTCCTCACGGTGCTCGGCGCCCGAGGCCTTCACCGTGCGCAGCGCGCCGAGCACCCGCTCCAGCGAGGCGCCCATCACGCCGACCGCGTCCTGCGCCCGGCGGCTGGCCCGGTTGATCCGCGGCACGATCAGGCCCAGGACCGTCCCCGCGCAGAGGATCACGGCCAGTGTGACCCCCAGCAGCACCGGGTCCACCACGCCCATCATCACGACCGTGGCCGCCAGCGTGAGCCCGCCGGTGCCGAGGCCCACCAGCGAGTCGGTGGTGACCTCGCGCAGCAGCGTCGTGTCGGAGGTGATACGGGCCATGAGGTCGCCGGGCTCGCTCCGGTCGACGGCCGTGATCCGCAGCCGCAGCAGATACGAGGACAGCGCCCGCCGCGCGCCGAGCACCACCGACTCGGCGGTGCGCCGCAGAACGAACGAACCCAGCGCGCCCACCGCCGAGTTGGCGACGACCAGCGCCGTCAGTGCGAGCAACGCACCGGATATGGAACGGTCGTGGCCCAGGTCGTCGATCAACTTCCGTGCCACCAGCGGCAGGAGCAGCCCGGTGGCGCCGGTGACGAGCGACAGCGCCGCACCCGCCAGCAGGGACCAGCGGTGTGGCCGTACGTAGTCGAGCAACAGTCGCCACGGGGGCCGGCCGCCGGCGGTCTCTGCGATGGTCACGGGGCTCCTCGGGAGGTCGGGTCGCGGGCCTCAGGCTACGTCGGCCGTCGCCCGCCGTGGCCGGGAAGGGCGTGTTCGGACCGGGCGCCGGCCCTGCCGCCCGCGCCCTTACCGATCAGTCACGCGTAGGGTCGGCAGCGGGACGTACGACCGCCGACGAAAGGGGCAGCACCATGCCGCAGGAAGTGCGCGCAGTGATCGCGCCGGGGAAGAACGAGCCGGTACGGGTGGAGACGATCGTGATCCCCGACCCCGGTCCCGGTGAGGCCGTGGTGCAGGTGCAGGCCTGCGGGGTCTGCCACACCGACCTGCACTACAAGCAGGGCGGGATCAACGACGAGTTCCCCTTCCTGCTCGGTCATGAGGCGGCGGGAGTGGTGGAGTCGGTCGGTGAGGGCGTCACCGACGTCGCGCCCGGCGATTTCGTGATCCTGAACTGGCGTGCGGTGTGCGGGCAGTGTCGGGCGTGTCTGCGGGGCCGCCCCTGGTACTGCTTCGACACCCACAACGCGAAGCAGCGGATGACCCTGACCGACGGCACGGAGCTGTCCCCGGCGCTGGGCATCGGGGCGTTCGCCGAGAAGACCCTGGTGGCGGCCGGGCAGTGCACGAAGGTCGACGCGTCGGTGTCGGCCGCGGTGGCGGGGCTGCTCGGCTGTGGGGTGATGGCCGGTATCGGGGCGGCGATCAACACCGGCAACGTGGGCCGCGGCGACACGGTCGCGGTGATCGGCTGCGGCGGTGTCGGCGACGCGGCGATCGCCGGGTCGAACCTGGCCGGCGCCGCGAAGATCATCGCCGTCGACATCGACGACCGCAAACTCGAGACCGCCCGGAAGATGGGCGCCACGCACACGGTCAACTCCAAGGAGGCCGACCCCGTCGAGGCGATCCGCGAGCTGACCGGCGGCTTCGGCGCGGACGTGGTGATCGAGGCCGTGGGCCGCCCGGAGACCTACAAGCAGGCCTTCTACGCCCGCGACCTGGCCGGCACCGTCGTCCTGGTCGGAGTGCCGACGCCGGAGATGAAGCTCGAGCTGCCCCTGCTCGACGTCTTCGGGCGCGGTGGCGCGCTGAAGTCGTCCTGGTACGGCGACTGTCTGCCCTCGCGCGACTTCCCGATGCTGATCGACCTGCATCTGCAGGGCCGCCTGGATCTGGGGGCGTTCGTGACCGAGACCATCCGACTCGACGAGGTGGAGCAGGCGTTCGAGCGCATGCACCACGGCGACGTCCTGCGCTCGGTGGTGGTGCTGTGATGGCCGCGCGCATCGAACGCCTCGTCACCTCCGGCCAGTTCAGCCTCGACGGCGGCACCTGGGACGTCGACAACAACGTGTGGATCGTCGGCGACGACCACGAGGCGATCGTCATCGACGCCGCGCACGACGCCGACGCCATCCTGGCCGCCGTGGGCGACCGCCGGCTGACGGCCATCGTGTGCACCCACGCCCACAACGACCACATCGACGCCGCACCCGCCCTCGCCGACGCGACCGGCGCCACGATCTGGCTGCACCCCGACGACCTGCCGCTGTGGAAGCTCACCCACCCCGACCGCGACCCCGACGCCCACCTGGCCGACGGCCAGGTCATCGAGGCCGCCGGCACCGACCTCACCGTCCTGCACACGCCCGGGCACGCGCCCGGCGCGGTCTGTCTCCACGACCCCGGCCTCGGGGTGCTCTTCACCGGCGACACCCTGTTCCAGGGCGGACCGGGCGCCACCGGCCGCTCCTACTCCCACTTCCCGACGATCATCACCTCCATCAAGGACCGGCTGCTCGCCCTGCCGCCCGAGACGAAGGTGCTGACCGGTCACGGCGACGCGACGACCATCGGCGCGGAGGCGCCGCACCTGGAGGAGTGGATCGCCCGGGGGCACTGAGGGCGACCGCTGCCCGCGTCCGACCGGGTGACCCGGCGGGCAAAAGGTGACAGGAGATGTCCGGCTTGCGCGCGATCCTCGTCCACGCCATCGATCCTCGATGACGACACCGCCGGAACACGCGCAGGAGGTCGGACATGTCCGGTCCGCTGGAAGGAAAGGTCGCCCTGGTCGCCGGGGCGACACGGGGTGCGGGACGCGGCATCGCCGTGGAACTGGGGGCGGCCGGCGCCACCGTCTACGTGACGGGACGCACCACCCGCGCCCGGCGCTCCGAGTCCGGCCGCCCCGAGACGATCGAGGACACCGCCGACCTGGTCACCGAGGCGGGCGGCCACGGCATCGCCGTGCCCACCGACCACCTCGACCCGGACCGGGTCCGCGCCCTCGTCGAGCGCGTCGCGGACGAGCAGGGCCGCCTCGACGTCCTCGTCAACGACATCTGGGGCGCCGAGCACCTCTTCGCATGGGACACCCCGGTCTGGGAGCACGACCTCGACAACGGGCTCCGGCTGCTCCGGCTCGCCGTCGAGACCCACGCGATCACCAGCCACCACGCCCTGCCGCTGCTGCTGCGCCGGCCCGGCGGGCTGGTCGTCGAGATGACCGACGGCACCACCGAGTACAACCGTGACACCTACCGCGTGAACTTCTTCTACGACCTGGCCAAGACATCCGTCCTGCGTATGGCCTTCGCCCTCGGCCACGAACTCGGGCCGCGCGGCGCCACCGCCGTCGCGCTCACCCCCGGCTGGCTGCGGTCGGAGCTGATGCTCGAACACTTCGGCGTCCGCGAGGAAAACTGGCGGGACGCCCTGGACCGCTTCCCCCACTTCGCCATCTCGGAGACACCCCGCTACGTCGGCCGGGCGGTCGCCGCCCTGGCCGCCGACCCCGACGTGGCCCGCTTCAACGGACGGTCCCTGTCCAGCGGGGGCCTCGCCCCGGTGTACGGCTTCACCGACCTCGACGGCAGCCGCCCGGACGCCTGGCGCTACATGGTCGAGGTGCAGGACCCGGGGAAGGCGGCGGACACCACGGGCTACCGCTGAGTGCTCAGGCGTCGGAGAGCGGAGCGGTCGCCCAGCGCGCCGGGTGCCCCGGCGGCAGGGCGAGATCCTCGCGTACGGCCACGTAGTACCCCTCGCGACCGGCCCGCTGCCGCTCCAGCAGCGCCTGCCAGGCCTGCGGGTCGTGCGTCCCCTCGCGCATGAACCGTTCCATGTCCATCACCGTGGTCACCCACACCCGCGCCCGCTCCACCACCTCCCGGCTGCCCAGCATGATCAGCGCCTCTCCGGCCGGGTCGCGTCCGTCGGTCGCCTCCGCGAGCAGCGGCTCGGCCTGGGCGGGGGACAAGGGGTGCGGGTGCGGGTCGTTGCCGAGATGGGAGGCGACGCGGTAGGTCAGGTTCACCGACTTCTTCAGCGCCCGCGCGTACTCGCCGTACACGCTCAGCCGCCGCTCCTCCCACCGGGCCGCGGTCTCGCGCCGGAACCGGGCCCCGTCGCTGCGCACGATCGCCAGATACGAGCCGAGGGCGCCGACCACGACACCTATGAGAGCGGGGAGTTGCTGAAGGAAGGCGGACATCTCCGCACGATCTCCGTCCTGTTGACGCGGTAGAGGCGCTTAACGGCCCGTGCAGATCTTTTCACTTGTCCTGCCCCCGGGCGTCGGGCAGCGTGCAACCGTGCAGACCTCCACCGAACCGGCCGCCTCACCCTGGCGCGTCCGCGACTTCCGCGTCCTGTTCTCGGCCTCCGCGCTGAGCCAGCTCGGCACGAACGTGAGCTATGTCGCCGTACCACTCGTCGCGGTGACCGCGCTCGACGCGAGTCCCGGACAGGTGGGTGCCCTGGCCGCGCTGAGCACGGTCGCCTTCCTCCTCATCGGGCTGCCGGCCGGGGTCTGGGTGGACCGGATGCGGCACGGCCGCATCCTGATCGGCGCGGATCTGGGTCGGGCCGCGCTGTTCTCCTCCGTGCCCCTCGCCTGGTGGTCCGACGCGCTCACCCTCGCCCATCTGTACGCGGTGGTCCTGCTCAACGGGTGCGCGACCGTGTTCTTCGACGTCGGCTCACAGAGCGTGCTGCCCCGGCTGGTCGGCCGCGCCGCCCTGGTGCGGGCCAATACGGCCGTCGTGAGCCTCCAGGCCGTGGGCAACATCGCGGGGCGCGGCGCCGGCGGCGGACTCGTCCAACTGCTCACCGCACCCGTGGCCGTGCTCTGCGCGGCCGGCGCCTACCTCGCCTCGGCGCTCCAGCTCTGCGCGCTGCGGCCGGGCGACGACCCGCCCCGCCCGGCGCCCGCGAGCCGACTGGGCGCCCAGATCGCGGAGGGCGTACGGCACGTCCTCGGCGACCGGGAGCTGCGCGCGCTCGCACTCACCGCCGCCCTCAGCAACCTCGGCTCGCAGATCGTCACCACCATGCTGCCGATCCTGTTCGTCCGTGAACTCCACCTCTCGGCAGGCGCGTTGGGTCTGTTCTGGGGGGCGGGCGGACTCGGGCTGCTGCTCGGCGCGTGGTGTGCCCGGCCGCTGGCCAGGCGTCTCGGACACGGCCGGGCGCTCGGCCTCACCGGGCTGGTCCTGGCGCCCGCGGCCCTGCTCGTACCCCTGATCGGCCGGGGGCCCTGGCTGTGGATCGCGGGGGCGGCCTGGGTACTGACCCTGCTCAAGACCGGCGTGGACAACGTCCTCGGCGTGAGCCTGCGCCAGCGGATGACCCCGGACGCCCTCCTGGGCCGGATGAACGCCACCTTCCGCTTCATCCTGACCGGGGCGCTGGCCGTGGGCGCAGCCGTCTCCGGCCTCATCGGCGAGCTGGCCGGAGTGCGGGTCGCCCTCTGGGCGGGCGGCGCGCTGCTGGCGGTGAACTTCCTGCCCGTCTTCCTCTCCCCGGTCCGCTCCCGCCGTGAACTCCCGCAACAGCGGGAGACGGTGCCGGTCAGCCGGAAAGTGCCGCGGTGAGCGCCTGCAGCACCCGCTCCCCGTCCGCCCGCGAGGTGCGCCAGTTGCTGAACGCCGCCCGCAGCGCCGGCACTCCGCCGTACACCGTCGGCGTCAGGAACGCCTCCCCGGAGGCGGCCACGGCCTGCGCGAGCGCGTCGATTCGCGCCTGCGTCGGATCGTCGGCGAGGGTGAAGCAGACGACGTTCAGCCGCACCGGGGCCAGCAGCCGCAGCCCGTCCAGCGCGGCGACACCCGCACCGAGCCGGGCCGCGAGGTCCACGCTCCGCTCGACGATCTCGCGGTGCCCGGCCCGCCCGTAGGCCACCAGCGAGAACCAGGCCGGCAGCGCCCGCAGTCGCCGGGAGTTCTCCGGTGTGAGGTGGACGAAGTCGGGCTCGCCGGTGGGCAGCCCGAGGTACGGCGAGGCGTTGTGGAAGACCCGTACCTGGAGGTCGCGGCGGCGGGTGAACTGCACGGCCGCGTCATAGGGCACGTTGAGCCACTTGTGCAGGTCCACGCAGACCGAGTCGGCCGCGTCGAGCCCGTCGACGAGGTGCGCGTACGCGGGGGAGAGGGCGGCGAAACCGCCGAACGCCGCGTCCACGTGCAGCCAGAAGTCGTACCGCTCCTTGAGGGCCGCGATCGCCCGCAGATCGTCGAAGTCGACGGTGTTGACGGTGCCCGCGTTGGCCACGACGACCGCCGGCCGCCCGTCCAGCGCGGCCAGCGCCGTCTCGAGCGCGTCGACGTCGACGGCCTCCCGGTCCTCGAGCACGGGCACCTGACGCAGCCGGTCCCGGCCGATGCCCAGCACCGAGAGCGCCTTGGCGACACTGGAGTGCGGGCTGCCCGAGAGCACCTCCACGGGCCCCAGCGCGGCCGCGCCCTCCCGGGACACGTCCACCCCCAGCCGCTCGCCCAGCCACTCACGGGCGACGGCGAGACCGACGGTGGTGGAGACCGTCGCTCCCGTCACGAACGCCCCGCTGTGCGCCTCGCCCAGTCCGAACAGCTCACGCAGCCAGGCCACCGTCTCCCGCTCCAGCGCCGCCGCCCACGAGCCGCCCGCCCCCGAGACGTTCTGGTCGTATGCGCCGGTCAGCCAGTCCCCGGCGACCGACGCGGGCGTCGCTCCGCCCGTGACGAAGCCGAGGTAGCGCGGCCCGGCCGAGCCGGAGAAGCCGGGCGCCCAGTGCTCGGCGAACCGGGCGAGGGCGCCCTCGGCCCCGGCCCCCTCGCCCGGAAGGGCCGCCCGGTCGGGCGCCCGGTCGAGGCGGACCACCGGCCGCTCCGCCAGGCCGGTCACCTCGCGGACGGCGAAGTCGCGGGCGGACTGGAGGAGTTCGGGAAGCCGGGAGAGATCGTCGGCGAGAGTGCGGTGCATACGGGGAGCGTAGGGCGGGGGCGCCGGGCGGCGCCCGATCCAATTGAGGGAAACTGGACCGGGTGGCCGGGCGCAACCACCCGGCATAAACCGGACAGTCGGAACAGACGGAACATACAGGACGGCCGAGAAGGTGACTGTTCTGTCACAGCCGGGGTCGGCCTACAACCGACGCCCGGCTACGGCTGTCTAAGAGGAAGAGATCGCAACAACTGTGCCAGGGAGAGGGCAGCCATGGGGGACATACGCAGACGAGGGGCCGTCGTGCTCGGGCTCACCGGCCTGGTCGCGCCGCTGACGCTGGTGCTGGGCACCGCGCCGGCGCAGGCCGCGAGCTGTACGACGCAGGCCGGGCCGTACCAGAAGCAGGTGGAGAAGTTCCTCGGCCGGCCCGTCGACGGCAAGCAGTCGACCACCGACTGCAAGGCCATCCAGGCCTTCCAGAACAAGCACGGCATCACCCCGAACATCGGCTACGCCGGGCCCGTCACCTGGGGCGTGATGGACCTCATGAACAAGCAGAAAGCGGTCGGCAACAAGCCCAACAAGGCCGGCAAGTGCCCGACCAACAAGGGCCGCATCGCCTGTGTCAACCTCACCCTCCAGATCAGCTGGATCCAGGACGGCAGTAAGCTCGTCTACGGGCCCGTCCCGGTCCGCACCGGCCGCAACGGGTACGAGACCCGCACCGGTCTGAAGAAGATCTACTGGCGGCACATCGACCACGTGTCGAGCATCTACAACGTGCCGATGCCCTACAGCCAGTTCTTCGACGGCGGCCAGGCCTTCCACTCGGTCGGTCTCAGCATGTGGAACCCGCCGGGTTCGCACGGCTGCGTCAACATGACCACCACGACCGCCAAGAAGTACTGGTCGCTGCTGAAGAACGGCGACGACGTCTTCGTGTACGGCCGCAAGCCGGGCACCTGAGTCCACCCAGGTCACCGAGGTGGCGCGGGGCGCCCGGCCGTTCCGGGCGTCACGCCCCGGGCGCGTCCCCGAAGTCCGGGATCTCCAGCCTGGCCCCGCCCTGCCGCGCGGACTCGTGCGCGACGATGCCCGGCAGGGTGTACCGGGCCGCGACCCAGGCGTTCACGGACGGCAGCGTACGGGTGCCGACCGCCGTCACGAAGTCGTCCACCAGGAAGTGGTGGCTGCCCTCGTGTCCGTTGTGCAGCTCGTCGAACTCCCGCGGCAGCCGCGCACGGTCGTGGACGGGTGCCGAACCCGAGGTGAAGGCGGCCCGCAGATCGGGCGCGATGTGCTGGAGTGACGGGTCGTCGGGGGACAGGGTGGGCTTGGGTTCGAGCAGCTCGCTGATGTCCTTCACCCCGTTCTTGTCCTGCCACAGCGCCACCGTCGCGAGCTGCTCCATGCTCGCCTCGGTACCGAAGAAGCGGAAACGGGACTCGCGGATGTGGGAGGGGTATCCCACCCGCCGGAACTCGTTCGTGCGGAACGAACCGCCGCCCGCCACCTCGAACAACGCGGTGGCGTTGGAGAAGTCGTTGCCGAATCGGCTGACCTCCTTGTCGAAGACACCGTCCCCCCGCTCGTCGACGACACCGATCGCCGACACGCTCAGCGCATGCGTCCCCCAGGCGCCCAGGACGCCGCCCACCGAGTGCGTCGGATACAGCAGCGGGGGATAGCTGGCGGTCGCCTTCCAGTCCTCGCCGCCGCTGTACCGGTAGGCCTCGTAGAAGCCGAGGTCCATGTCGTGGACGTAGTCGCCCTCGGCGTAGAAGATCCGTCCGAAGGCGCCCTCGGCGATCTGGTTGCGGGCGTGCACGGTCGCCGGGTTGTACTGGCTGGTCTCGCCCATCATGTACGTCAGCCCGGTCGCCCGCACGGCGTCGATGATCGCCGCGATCTCCTCGGTGGTGATCGCCATGGGAACGGCGGAGTAGACGTGCTTGCCGGCCTCCAGGCCCTGGAGAACCAGCGGGCCATGGGTCCAGCGCTGGGTGAAGACGGCGACCGCGTCGACCGCCTCGGACGCCAGCATCGCCTCGTACGAGGGGAAGGTCCCGGTCAGGCCCACGTCGGCGGCGAGCCGCTCGGCGCGCTCGGGCAGCAGATCGGTGACGTACACGTCGCCGACGCCGGGGTGGGCCAGGAACAGCTGGGCGAACTGTCCCGAGAACTGTCCGGCACCGACGATGCCGAGGGAGAACGTCATGTGGGGCGTGCCCTTCACTGGTCGAGGATGAGGTTGATCCGGCTGTTGGTCCGGTCGAGACCGGTCACGGACCTGCCGTTGCCGAAGATGTCCTGCATGGCGGGGTGCATGAGCGCGTACACGTCGGCCGCGTAGTCGGTGATCGGATAGGGGAAGGCGGCGAAGTCCTTCTTGTCGCGACCGGTTCGGTGAACGCTCCCGACGTCGATGCCCTTCTCTCGTACGCCGCCACCGCGGCCGTCGTGCCGTCGGGCGTCGCCGGGAAGGCGATCCCGTAGCTCCCCACCGTCCGCCGGCACTCGTCCGACGCCAGGTACGCGACCCACTTCTTCGCGCCTGCGTTGTTGCGGGCGTTCCTGGTGATCGAGTCGGCGAGGCCGTTCATCATCGGGCGCGCTTGCCGGACGGGCCGGCGGGCGTGACGGCGGCACCGATGTTCAGGCCCTTGACGGCTCGTCCTGGGCGCTTACTTTTGTGGCAAAAGAATCCAGCCGTCAAGGGGTGGGGAAGTATTTGTTTCCGACGGCCGCCTGGCTCATATCGTGACCTGGATACTTTCAAGGCGAAAAGAAGCCGGCGATCGTGTGGGAGTCTGACCCTCATGACCACAGGTACCGCCAGCTGGCTGCCGCTGAGCCCGGGGGAGCGCTCGGTCGCGATCGAGGTGCTCGTCCACGGCCCGCTCTCGCGCACCGACCTCGCACGACGGCTCAATCTCTCCGCCGGCAGTCTCACCCGGCTGACCAAACCGCTGATCGAGTCGGGACTGCTGGTCGAGGCGCCCGACGGTGGCATCGTGGTGGAGACGCGGCAGGGGCGCCCCTCGCGGCCGCTCGACGTGGTCGCCCAGTCCCGGTCGTTCATCGGCTTCAAGATCACCGGTGACATGGTGTACGGCGTCGTCACCACCCTGCGCAGCGACATCGTCGCCCGTCACGACCGCCCGCTCGGCACGCACGACCCCCAGGAGGTCGTCGCCCTGCTGGGTGAGATGACCGACGAGCTGGCCCGTGCCCATCCCGGTCTCGCCGGGATCGGCATCGGGGTGGGCGGGCGGGTCGAGGACCGCTCGACGGTCGGGGAATCGCCCTTCCTGGGGTGGCGGGACATCCCGCTGGCCGCGCTGGTCGAGGAGCGCACCGGGCTGCCCGTGGTCCTCGAGAACGACGTCGCCGCCCTCGTGGAGGCAGAGACCTGGTTCGGCGCGGGACGCGGGCTCGACCGGTTCGTGGTCCTCACCATCGGCGCGGGCATCGGCTACGGCCTGGTCCTTTCCGGCCGGCGGGTGCCCTGTGCCGAGGAGGACGGCGGCTTCGGACGGCACTGGATCATCGACCCGAACGGTCCGCTCACCCCCGAGGGGGAGCGCGGCAGCGCCGTCTCACTGCTGACCATCCCCAGCATCCGCTACCAGGTGCAGGCCGCCACCGGCCGGGAGTGGACGTACGAGGAGATCCTCGACCTCGCCGCGGCCGGGGAACCCATGCCCGCCCGCGTCGTCGACGAGGCGGCCCGCGCGCTGGGCACGCTGATCGCGCAGATCGCCAACTTCGCCATGCCGCAGAAGGTCCTGCTCGCCGGTGAGGGGGTCGGCCTGATGGACGTCGGCGGGGCGACGGTGGAGGCGACCATCCGGGCCCACCGGCATCCGCTGGCCGTCCCGGTGGCCCTGGAGACCAAGGTCTCGGACTTCCACGACTGGGCGCGCGGCGCCGCCGTGCTGGCCATCCAGGTGCTGGTCCTGGGGGCGGCGGAGGGATGAACTGTGCCCGGGAGGTTGACAGATGGACGTGATCAGTGACACGTCCGTTATGTCCGGTTCATTCGTGATGACTCACGCGGCCTTCACTTCCGAAGCCGTAAGCTTCACGCCATGTCCACCACTGTTGAATCCCTCTCCGAGCGATCGGCCGCAGAGGTCAACGCGGAGATCCGGGCCCTGTGGCTCCGGTCGGGCGGGACACTGAGCGTCGAGCAGCGTGCGGAGTACCAGCGGCTCGTCCTGGAGTGGGCCGCCGCTCCGTCCTCCGTCGAAGCGGCCTGACCACCCGGCCGCGGGGCCGCCCGAGAGCGGCGCCCCGCACCGGGCGTCGCACCCGACCATCACCCCCATGTCGCCGAGTAGTACCGCTGGTAGGCCTTGCGGTCCTGCTCGGCGCGGATGTACCGGGTCGCGACGAGGGCGACCATGCTGCCCGCAATGACCAGCAGACCGGGGCCGATGTTCCTCGGATCGGTGAGCTTGGAGGCGAGGGTCTCACTGACTCCGGTACCCGTCACGGGAGTGGTCGTGCCCGGCGAGACGGAACCCGGGGAGAGCCCCGCCTGGGTGGAGGAGGCGGACGGCGCGGGATCGGCGGACGACGTGGACGCGCCGGCGTTGTCGGAGGGGGCGGCCACGATCAGCTGCACCCCGAGCTGCGCCAGCGCCTTGGTCACCGGCTGGAAGAACGTCGTCCCCCCGGTGGTGCAGTCGCCGCTGCCGCCCGAGGTGACGCCGAGGGCGATGCCGTCGGAGAACATCGGGCCACCGCTGTCGCCCGGTTCCGCGCACACGTTCGTCTCGATGAGCCCGCTGACCGTACCCTCCGGATAGTTCACCGTCGCGTCGAGGCCGGTGACCTCGCCGTCGCGCAACCCGCTGGTGCTGCCGCTGCGGAACACCCGCTGGCCGACGGCCGCGTCACCGGTGCCCGTGATCCGCACCCCGTCACCGTTGCCGATGGCCACCACGTCGGCGCCCGCGCCGGCCTTGCCGCTCGCGTACTGCACCAGGGAGAAGTCGCTGCCGGGGAAGTTGGAGTTGACCGTCTGGCCCACCTGCTGCTTGGCCTGGTTGTCCGCGAACCAGGTGGACCCGGTGGGTCCGCAGTGCCCGGCGGTGAGGATGAAGTCGTTCGATCCGTTGGTCACGTTGAAGCCGGCCGAACAGCGTCCGCCGGTCGACAGGATCGGCAGGGCGCCGTTGATCCGGGTGGTGAACTCGCCGGTGGTGCGCTCCATGCGGACGAAGCTGCCGATGCCGGTGGCCGTCTCCGTCAGCTGTGACCAGTCGTTGGCCGACACGGTGTTGTCGGCCTGCACGACGACCTGGTTCGTCCGGTAGTCCATCACCCAGGCGGTGCCGGGCACCTTGGGCGCCGAACGCAGGGTGGCGGTGGCCGACTTGAGCTCGTTCATGCTGTGCGGGACGACCTTGGCCTCGGCGCCCGCGGCCCGGACCGTGTCGGCCGTCTCCTCGTCGGTGACGGCGACGACCGGGCGCCCGTCGGAACCGAGCCAGGTGCCCGCCGTGCGCGAGGTGCCGAGCTTCTTGACGAGGGCCGCCCCCGGATTCGTGACGACGGACTCCGCCGCACTGCGCGGCGCCGCGGCCGTGCCCGGCTCGCCGGCCATGGCCGCCTGCGTGACCATGGTCCCTCCCAGGAGGAGTCCGCCGACGGCCGCCAGCCGTGTCACTCGCCGGACGGTCCGTCGTCGTACATGCCTCATGTCATGGCTCCCGAAACCCCGAACGAACGGCCTCAACACCGCGGGGCGCTCCGGTCGTTGAGTGCCCTCACCTCCATACGTGCGAGCGCTCCGCAGCGTTCAGCGCGGAGATGATCAACTCAGTGTTTGCGTGCCACTCCGCTGAACATCGCGACCTCCTCCGGTGCGGCCCCGTCCCCGAAGCCCTCCGGGCGCCAGCGCGAGCAGGACACCACGCCCGGTTCCAGCAGCTCCAGGCCGTCGAAGAAGCGGGCCACGTCTTTCGGCGTGCGCTGGGTCAGCTTCGGCGTGCCGTGCTCGTTCCAGAACGTGACGGCCTCGTCCACGTCGGGCATCGCCGGGCTGGTGACGGTGTGCGACAGCACCAGGTGGCTGCCCGCGGGCAGCCGGTCGACCAGGCGTCGCACCAGGCCGTACGGGTCCTCGTCGTCGCCGACGAAGATGACCACGCCGAGCAGCATCAGCGCGACGGGCGCATCGAAGTCCAGCGTGTTCGCGGCGTGTTCGAGGAGCGTGTCGACGTTGCGCAGGTCCTCGTCGAGATAGTCGGTGCGGCCCTCCGGCGTGCTGGTGAGCAGGGCGCGGGCGTGCGCCAGGACCAGCGGGTCGTTGTCGACGTAGACGGTCCGGCAGTCCGGGGCGAGACGCTGCGCGACCTCGTGCGTGTTGTCCGCGGTGGGCAGCCCGGTCCCGATGTCGAGGAACTGCCGGATACCGGCCTCGGTCACCAGGTGCTTCACGGCCCGTCCCAGGAAGAGCCGGTCGGCGCGGGCGTATGCGCCGATGCCCGGATGTAACTCCCGGATGCGGTCGCCGGTGGCCCGGTCGACCTCGTAGTTGTCCCTGCCGCCGAGCCAGTAGTTCCAGATGCGGGCGGTGTGCGGCCGGGTGGTGTCGATCCGCAGGTGCGGCGACCGGGTGGCCGCGTCGAAGGTCGGCGCGTTCTGGGTCATGGGTCGGCTCCTGTCCGGAGGAGGGAAAAACGAAGCGGGGTGACGGGAATTACCAACCAGCAATCTAGACGGGCGAGTTGAGCGGTGCGGACCGTCCGCCGGATTCCGTCGCGGGCCCGAGCCGGGCCCAGCTCCGCTCGTCGCCCCACACGGCCGCCGCGCCGGTGTAGGGGCGCAGCAGTGCGGTGAGCGCCGGGTCGCCGCGGCCGTTGAGTTCGTCGGAGGCGATCCGGCGGGCGATGCCGGCCAGGAAATCGGCCAGCTGCACCCGCGCGTCGAGCCGCGAGACGACGAGCCGGAATCCGGCCAGGCGGATCTCCCGGGCCCGGGCCGCGCCCTCGATCCAGGCGATCCGCTCCGGGGTGAGCATGTTCTGCCGGTCGTGCGCGAGCCGGACCGGGCGCCCGCCGGCGCTCCAATGGGCGGCCGTGTGCAGGATCGAGGGGAGCAGGGGATTGAGGACCGGGGTCAGCACGAACGGGCCGTCCTGGATACCGGCCCGGTAGGAGAGCGCCCGGGGCCTTTCCCGCGCGAGCCGCGAGAGCGTCTCTGCCGCCGCTGTCCCCGGATATCTCTGCCGCAGTTCTTCGAGTGTGCGGAAGAAATGCTCGACGGGCGCATCCGGTTCACCTTCGTGGCGCACCCACAGCAATTGGTTGGCCGCCTCCAGGAATTGCCTCCATTCCGCTTCGGTGAAAGTCCGCCGCCCGTGCCGGAACAGCGGGACGGCCGCCCCGGAGTCGCCGAGCAGCAGGTCGGCGGCCCGGTCCACGACGAAGAAGGACTTCTCGACGAGGTGCACATGGGCGTGCCCGTACAGCGGGCCCGATGTCGAGAGCAGCCATTCCAGAACCGCCCGGTGTTTCTCCCGGAGCAGATGGTTCGCCTTGTACTCCTCGGCGGGCGAACGGATCCGGTTCCGGATCTCCTGTACATGTCCGGCGGCGGAATCGGCCGACAGCAGCACACTCGCGTGGGCGAACACGTCCGTGTTCCCGCCGGTGAGGTTCTCGCCGTCCGAACCCGACTCGTCGCAGGCGATCTCCGGGATGCCGCCGGCGTCCGCCACAGCTGTCCCGTTCACGTGATCCCAGGTCACACCACAGCCCCCTATCTTGTGCCCCATGACCAGCATCCCGCACGAGACGCCCCGTGAAGCGAACCCTTTACAGGCCCTCACGCTCGACCGGCTCCGATGTCGTACGAGCATGAAGTGGCGTACCCATCCGGCCGACGTCCTTCCCCTGTGGGTCGCGGAGATGGACGTGCCCCTCGCCGAACCGGTCGTCGGCGCGGTGACGCAGGCCCTGGCGCTCGGTGACACCGGCTATCCGGCGGGCACGGCCTACGCCGAGGCGCTGGCCCTGTTCGCCGCGAAGCGGTGGGCCTGGGACGGGCTCGCGGTGGAGCGGACGGCGATCGTGCCCGATGTGATGCTGGGCGTCGTCGAGATGCTGAAACTGGTGACGGGCCCCGGCGATCCGGTGGTCGTCAACCCGCCCGTGTACCCGCCGTTCTTCCAGTTCGTGGCGCACATGGACCGGCGGATCGCCGAGGCGCCCCTCGGCGCGGACGGCCGGCTCGACCTCGCCGTGCTGGAGGACGCGTACCGGCGCGCAGTCGCCGGCGGTGGCCGCGCCGCGCACCTGCTGTGCAGCCCGCACAATCCGACCGGCACCGTGCACACCGCGCGGGAACTGGCCGCCGTGGCCGCGCTCGCCCGGCGGTACGACGTCCGGGTGGTCGTCGACGAGATCCACGCGCCGCTCACCGCCCCGGGGGTCGACTTCGTGCCCTGGCTCGCCGTCCCCGGCGCGGAGAACGGTCTGTCGCTGATGTCGGCGTCCAAGGGGTGGAACCTGGCCGGGCTCAAGGCGGCCCTGGCCGTCGCGGGCCCCGAGGCGGCGGCCGACCTGGCCCTGCTGCCCGAGGAGGTGTCCCACGGGCCGAGTCACGTCGGTGTGCTGGCGCACACCGCCGCCCTGCTCGAGGGCACGGGGTGGCTGGACGCCCTGCTGGCCGGCCTCGGCGACAACCGGCGCCTGCTCACCGCCCTGCTGGCCGAGCACCTGCCCGGCGTCGGGTACCGGCCGGGTGACGCCACCTATCTCGCCTGGCTCGACTGCCGGGCACTGGGCCTCGGGGACGATCCGGCCGCGGTCTTCCTGGAGCGGGGGCGGGTCGCCCTCAGCCGCGGGCTCGACTTCGGCACGGGCGGGGCCGGGCACGTCCGGCTGAACATCGCCACCTCGCCGGAGATCCTCGCCGAAGGTGTACGGCGGATGGCGGCCGCCCTTCGCTGAGCCGCAGGTCTTCCCGCCGGACCGCCGCCCCACCGGAGCTCCTCCGGTGGGGCGGCGGCGTGCCGTGCGAGGCGCCCCCCAGTCCTCGTGTCACGGTCTCGCGATCTCCCGGCCATGTCTTGACATACGGCTGAAACCGTTCGTAGCTTGGGCGCTCGATTTAGATTCGTGAAGCAAGTTCATGGATATGAACGGAGTGTGCTCATGGGCGATCGCCGACGAAGCCGCCGCCCGGCCGCCGAGCTCGCCGTCGCGGAACTGTGTTCGCAACGGCCGACTGCGGTGCCGCAGGCCATCAACTTCGACCAGCAGCTCGCCCTCTTCCCCGGCCTGGTCGCCCATCTGCTCCTCCGGCGCTCGCTGGTCTCCGGCATCGCGGCCGGCGCCACCAAGGGCTGACGGCCCCGGCCGCCCCCCCACGCACACATCCACGTAGTTACGAGGGAGACATGAAGTTCCAAGGAGTGCTGTTCTTCCCGGTCACGCCGTTCGCCGCGGACGGCTCGCTGGACGAGGAACGGCTCGGCCGGCACATCGAGGCCGGTGTCTCGGCCGGCGCGGGCGGCGTGTTCGTCGCCTGCGGGACGGGTGAGTTCCACGCCCTCGACCCGGACGAGCTCGAACGTGCCACCCGGGTCGCCGTCGAGACGACCGCCGGACGCGTTCCCGTCCTGGCCGCCGCCGGCGGGCCGGTCCCCGTCGCCCGCGACCACGCCGTACGCGTGGCCCGGGCCGGCGCCGACGGCATCCTGCTGCTGCCGCCGTACCTGGTCACCCCACCCCCACAGGGCCTGGTCCGCTATGTCGAGGAGGTCACCGCCGCCACCGATCTCCCCCTGGTCTTCTACCAGCGCGGCACCGCCCGCCTCACCGGCTCCGCCGCCGCCGAGATCGCCGCCCTGCCCAAGGTCGTCGGCCTGAAGGACGGCATCGGCGACATCGAGCGCATGCACCGTATCGTCCGCGCGGTGCGGGCCGTTCCCGGCACCGAGGACTTCCAGTTCTTCAACGGCCTGCCCACCGCCGAGATGACCGCGCCCGCCTACCGGGGGATCGGCGTCGGCCTCTACTCCTCGGCCGTCTTCGCCTTCGCCCCCGAGATCGCGCTCGCCTTCCACCGGGCCCTGTCGGAGGGGGACGACGCTCTCGTCGCCCATCTCCTCGACGCGTTCTACGGCCCGCTCGTGGAACTCCGCGACGAGGTCCCGGGATACGCCGTCTCCCTGGTCAAGGCCGGGGTGACGATTCGCGGCCTGGACGTGGGCGGTGTACGGGCACCGCTGCTCGACCCCACGCCGGAGCATGTCGCCCGGCTCGCCAGGCTCATCGACCGGGGACTGGAGGCCGTCGCCGTATGACCACCCCTGCCACCCGCGTCCGCGAACTGATCGTCACCCCCATCGCCTTCTCCGACCCGCCGCTGCTGAACTCCAACGGCGTCCACGAACCGCTCGCGCTGCGGGTGATCCTCCGGCTCGTCCTGGAGGACGGCACGGTGGGCCTCGGCGAGTCGCCCGGCGGTGAGACGCGCCTCGAACGGCTGATGGTCGCCGCCAGGACCGTCGTCGGCATGGACGTCTTCGACACGACCGCCGTCGCCGCCGCCATCGACGCCGCCCTGCTGCCCGGCGTGCCCAGCTCGCACGAGCGCGGCTGGACCACCTCGGCCGTCGAGGTCGCCTGCCTGGACGCCCAGGGCAAGCTGCTCGGCCGTCCCGTCTCCGACCTGCTCGGCGGCCGGGTGCGCGACTCCGTGCCCTTCGCCGCGTACCTCTTCTACAAGTGGGACGGACACCCGGCGCTCGACGGCCGCCCCGCCATCGGCGACGACTGGCCCGAGGCACTCGACCCGGCCGGGATCGTCGAGCAGGCCCGGCTGATGCAGCAGCGGTACGGCTTCAGCTCCTTCAAGCTCAAGGGCGGGGTCTTCCCGCCGGACGAGGAGATCGCCGCGATCAGGGCGCTGGCGGAGGCGTTCCCCGGCCGGCCGCTGCGTCTGGACCCCAACGCGGCCTGGACGGTGGAGACCTCGCGCTACGTCGCCCGGCAACTCGACGGCGTACTGGAGTACCTGGAGGACCCGACCGGCACCATCGAGGGCATGGCGGCGGTCGCGCGGGACTCGCCGCTGCCGCTCGCCACCAACATGTGCGTCATCGCCTGGGAACACCTGGGGCCGGCCGTCCGGCAGAACGCGATCCAGGTGCTCCTCACCGACCACCACTACTGGGGCGGACTGCGCCGCACCCGTGAACTGGCCGCCGTCTGCGAGGCGTTCGGGATCGCGCTGTCCATGCACTCCAACTCGCACCTGGGCATCAGCCTCGCCGCGATGACCCACGTGGCCTCGGCCATCCCCCACCTCGACCACTCCTGCGACACGCACTACCCGTGGAACAGCGCCGACGACGTGATCGTCCCCGGGGTGCTGGAGCTGGCGGACGGCGAGGTGAAGGTCCCGACCGGGCCGGGCCTCGGCGTGGAGCTGGACACCGACGCCCTCGGCCGGCTGCACCGCCGCTACCTCGACTCGGGTGTGCGGCGGCGCGACGACACCGGGTACATGCGGCGGATCCAGCCGGACTACGAGCTGAGGCTGCCGAGGTGGTGAGGCGTACGGATGCCTAGACTGCGGGCATGGCTGACAACGCGCTCGACCGGCTGGCAGCCGGCAAGTACCTGCTGATCACCAGCTATCGCAAGAACGGAACCGGGGTCGCCACTCCGGTGTGGGTGGTGCGGGACGGGGACGCGCTCGGGGCCTGGTCGGCCGCGGACGCCTGGAAGGTGAAGCGGATCCGGGCCCGCGGCGACGTCATGGTGGGCCCCTGTGACGTCCGCGGCAACCCCACCGGTGAGCAGATCCCGGCCACCGCCGAGATCTGCGACGCGCAGACCACCGCCCGCTACCGCACCCTGCTCGCGCGCAAGTACGGCGCAGTGGGCCGCCTCACCCTGCTCGGCAGCCGGCTGCGCCGGGGTCTGGACGGCACGGTCGGGATCCGCGTCACGCTGTGAGCCCGGAACGGAGAAGGGGGCCAGGACCGCGCGGTCCTGGCCCCCCTTCGGGCAGTGCGCGCGTACTACGGCGCGTCCACGACCGTCCCGGTCGGCACCGGCCGGTCCGGCAGCGGCACGGCGTTGTCGTCGGTCAGCGCGAGGCGCATCGACTCGGCCGGCTCGGCCACCTGGTCCTTCACCGTGGGCACGGTGAAGTCGACGCCGGTGGTCCCGGCCGGGATGTTCAGCCAGACCCACAGGTTCGCGTCCGACAGCGGACGCTCCGGGTCGGGCACGTCACCGGAGAAGTCCAGCAGCCACTGCGGGTCCACGTCCTTGGTGGACAGCTCGGCGCCCTCGGTGACCGGCAGCACCCGGACCGGCTGCCAGAAATTCACGTCGGCGGTCTCGGAGAGGGTGATCCGCCAGCTCAGCGACTCGCCCTCGGTCACGCGGTCGGCGACCGGAGTCAGGGTCACCTCCGGCGCCGGGTCGTCGTTCTGCACCGTGACCCCGCCCCGGTAGGAGCCGACGACCGCGCCGCGCACGGCCTTCACGAGGAGGTCCTGTGTCACGTCGTAGGCGAAGCGGGTGTCGCCCTTCACCTCGATCGGCACGTCGATCGGGGTGCTGCCGGGCCGGACCGTGACCACCTTCTCCGTGGACTCGAGGGTCTCCGGGTCGACGACATAGAAGCGGACCCGGCCGCTGCCGTGCCCGGACACCTGGACCGGGACGTGATAGGTGCGGGTGCCATAGTCGCCTTCCTTGGCCGTGATCCGGCCGATGTCGACGCGCGGCAGTGCCGCCGCCCGCACCGCCGGCGTGCCGGGTGCCCAGCCCCAGGCGTCCATGAACCAGGCCTGACCCGACCCCGAACGCGGAGTCAGATCAAGGGACTTGACGTGCCTGAGGTCGAGACCGGCGCGGGTGGCGGCGGTCAGCGGGACACGCAGCTCGCGGGCCCAGTACGAGGCGGTGCGGTCGGAGCCCGGCAGGCCGTCGACCGTGACCCGGCCGAGCGTGGCGCGACGGCCGGCCGCATCGGTGACGGACACGTCCAGCTCGGTGCCGGTGGTGTTCGGCGGCACGAAGACGCGCAGCGCCAGGCTCCCGGCACCGGAGAGGGAGACGGGAGCGAGGGAGCCGATCGTCGTCGGCGTGCCCGGCGCGGACCACTTCAGCGCGACCGCGCTCCTGCCGGAGTCCTTCTCCAGATCCCACCAGCCGAAGTGCGGGGACCTTCCCGTGGCGTCGGCGTCCAGACATGCCCTGGCCGGGTCGGGGTCGGCCCAGCACACCCGGCCGCCGGTCACCTCGACGCCGCCGTCGGGCACGAAGCCGCCCGTGCGGCGGGCGCCGACCGCGTGGGTCAGGACGCGGGCGGGGTCGGCGGAGGGCGTCCGCTTTCCGGTGCCGTCGAGCAGCGGGCGCACCCGGTCGTCACCGGCGACGAACAGCCGGGCCGCGGCGGCGACGTAGGTCGCGCCGGCCCGGTGCTGCTGGTCGGCGGTCAGCCGGGTGGGGGCGCCGGTGGAGCAGACCGGGTCGGGCTGCTGTGCGTCCGGGTCCTCCCAGAAGTCGTCGAAGGAGGGCGCCACGGCCTTGCCCGGCGTCCACTCGGTGTTGAAGAAGTTGTGGTTGGCGCCGACCATGTAGACCGCGCTGTGCAGGGCCGTGCCGTTGCTGATGCCGCGCGTCCCGTCGAGGTACGTCTCGCCCTCGAGATCGGCGACGTCGCCGTCACAGCCGGGCAGGATGGTCGCGGACGGGACGTCGGCGACCGGATTCTGGCCGAAGATCGTCGGTCCGACGAGAACGGTGCCGCGGATCTTCCAGCGGACCGGGCCCCGGTAGCCGTCCTGCGCGGCGGGCGGCGGGTACAGGCTGTCCAGGGCGGCGCGGTTGACGCCCTCGCCGCCGCGCGAGTGCCCGACGAGCAGGACACGGGAGAGGTCGGCCTTCGTCGCGCCGGGCACCGACGCCGGGGCGTGGCCCGGGTGGGCGGCCCAGTCGGCCCACGTGGCGAGGTGCCGGCGCACCAGCGAGGAGCGCGCCTGCGCACCGCCGTCCTCGGCCTCCCCGTCCTGGCCGTTGATGCCGTTCGCGGAGATCGACACCGTGACGTAGCCCTGCGAGGCGAGGAGCTTCTGGTCCTGGAGATAGCCCTGGTAGCTCGGGATCGACTTCATACCGGCCGGGCAGGGCCAGGAGATGTCGAAGTCGTCGCTGCCCGGCTGGTAGCAGGTGGTGTGCCGGCCGTGCAGGAACAGCGCGAGCGGCCGTTTGCCGGTGGCCCCCTTCGGCGCCACCACGACCGCCTGCATCTCCACCGGTCGGGCGAAGCCCGGCAGCTTCACCGGGGCGAGGTCGTACTCGCCGCTGACCGTGCGGTACGCGCCAGGCTTGCCGGGGTCGACGGAGTTGGCCGGAGCCGGAGCCGGAGCAGGGGACTGGGCCGGGGGCTGCTCGGTGGTGAGGGAACGTCGCCCGCCCGGGGCGGAGTTGTCGGCGGCCGCGTCCAGACGGCGTCCGCCGGCCAGTACGCTCAGGTCCTTCAAGGGGGCGGTGCCGACGTCGTCGAGGGAGAGCCGGAAGGTGCGGCCGTCCTTCCCCGCCTTCGGTACGCCGAGCAGTCGGTCGCCCGAGTGGAACTCCACGCGGGCGTCGCCGAAGGGCACGGGGGTGGGCGACCGCCACACCAGCTCGCGTGCGGCGCCCTCGCCGCCGACCTGCCAGCCCCGCGGCAGCCCGCTGTCGGCGGCCGTGGTCAACGGCCTTGTCTCGGACGGTTGTCGGGCTTGTGCCAGTCCCGGTGTTCCCGCCAGGGCCGCGAGCGCGGCCACGGCGGTGACACCTATTCGCCGGGCACGGATCAAGGTCCACTCCTCAACACTCGGAGCGCGGGGGCCCCGTCCGTATCGGGAGCCCCTCGCGCCCCGAAGGAAGCGAAAGCGCCTCTGTGGGTTGCCTGTGTCCGGGAATCAGAGCGGCGGAGCGCAAAGAACCGGACAGCGGGTCCCCGCTGTCCGGCCTCGGCCCGATGACACGCAGGCTCTAGTGCCAGGCCCGGTAGGGCTCGTCGAGGAGCTGGAAGACAGGCTCGCCGCGTACCGGGTCCTTGACCGTGGACAGCCGGACGCGGTCCCCGCTGTGGATGCCGATGAGCGGGCCCATGACCCGGCCGCGCACGACGAACCCCTCGGCCATCTCGACCAGCGACACATTGCGGGCGCCGGGGGTGTTGCGGTTCACCACCGTGGCGTGGCGGACCGTGCCGGAGCCCTCGCTGCGTTCGGTGCGCAGGTCGCTGCCCTGACACACCGGGCACAGAAGCCGGTGGTACATGGCGGTGCCGCACCAGGTGCAGCGCTGGAAGTGGATCGTGTCGCCGTCGGCGTTCGCGCGGTCGAGGACGCCCGCCGCGGAGCCGGCGGCCTGCTGAACGGCGTTTCCTGAGTAGTGGTACACGCGGGTCAACTCCCTGCACTCGGCCGGAATCCACGTGCGCGGCTCGCCCGTGCACGCACGTGCCCGGTCAGCCGTGCCACCGTGCACGCCCACAGCGTATGGCACTCAGTGCCACTCGTAAAGGCACTGCGTACCCACAATCTTGCGGGGGTTCGGCGTGGGTTCGGCGGGGGCCCTGAGGAGGGGGGTCAGTCCCGTCCGAGGGTCGTCTCGATCTCCTGCACCACGCGCCACAGCGGTGCCCCGCGTCGGGACACCACCACGACGACGTCCTGCGGCGACTCGTCGGCGGGCGGCACCGGGAGCGACGCGAGCGCCGAGAACGCGGGGCGTGTCGTGGGCGCCGGGGCCGTCGGGGGCGTGCCGAACGCCGACTGCACATACCCCAGCGCGTGCTCCACGGTCGCGCTCGCGTCGCTGTGTCCGTCCGAACGCAGCCAGGAGCGCAGCGCGTTGTTGTGGGCGGCGACCACCGCGGCCGCGATCACGTCGGCGTGCAGGGTGCCGTCGGGCCGGCCGGTGAAGCGGCCCCGGAGGTACTCGGCGAGGGCGCGCTCGTAGCGCCAGACCACCGACAGCTCGTACGCCCGCAGCCCGGGCACCTGTTTGGTGAGCCGGTAGCGCTGCACGGAGAACGAGGGGTTCTCGGCGTACATCAGCAGGACGAGCCGGGCGGCGTCACAGACGCGTCGCACCGGCTCGTGTTCCTTGCCGCTCGCGGCGAGGAAGGCCGTCATGTCGGCGAGGCACCGCTCGTGGTCGGGGAAGACCACGTCCTCCTTGGAGGGGAAGTAGCGGAAGAAGGACCGCCGGCCGACGCCCGCCAGAGCCACGATGTCGTCGACGGTGGTCTGCTCGTAGCCCCGCTCCAGGAACAGCCGGAAGGCCGCCGCGACCAGGGCGTCCCGCATGGGCGGTTTGGCCTCCGCCTTGTGAGTGGCGCTCATGGACGCGAACGTAACACCTGATCGGCGCCGATGGCACTCAGTTCCCTCTGTCGGGGAACCGAGTGCCTGGCACCGGGTGCCGGTGTCACATCCGCTCGGCCGCCTCGACCACGTTGGTCAGCAGCATCGCCCGCGTCATCGGGCCGACCCCGCCGACCGGCGGCGAGAAGGACCCGGCGACATCGCTCACGTCGGGGTGGACGTCGCCGAGGATGCCCTCGACCGTGCGGGTCAGGCCGACGGACAGCACCGTCGCGCCCGGCTTGATCCAGTCGGGCCTGACCAGGTGGGCGACGCCGGCCGCGGCCACCACCACGTCCGCCTCCCGGGCGTGCGCGGCCGTGTCCTGGGTGGCCTCGTGGCACAGGGTCACCGTGGCGTGCTCGGTGCTGCGGGTCAGCATCAGGCCGAGCGGCCTGCCCACGGTGACACCGCAGCCGATGACGCAGAACTGCTGGCCCGTGATCTCCACCCGGTTGCGCCGCAGCAGGTCGATGATGCCGCGCGGAGTGCAGGGCAGCGGGGCCGGGATGCCCAGCACCAGCCGGCCGAGGTTCGTCGGGTGGAGCCCGTCGGCGTCCTTGACCGGGTCGATCAGCTCCAGCACGGCATGGGTGTCGATATGGGCCGGGAGCGGGAGCTGCACGATGAAGCCGGTGCACGTCGGATCGGCGTTGAGCCGCAGCACGGCGGCCTCGACGTCGGCCTGGGAGGCGTCGGCGGGCAGTTCCACGCGGATCGAGGCGATGCCGACCTGTGCGCAGTCGCGGTGCTTGCCGCCGACGTAGGAACGGCTGCCCGCGTCGTCGCCGACGAGGATCGTGCCCAGCCCCGGATGGATGCCGCGGTCCTTCAACGCCTGGACGCGGAGTGCGAGTTCGTTCTTGATGTCGGCCGCGGCGGCCTTGCCGTCGAGCAGTGTTGCGGTGGTCACGGGAGTCGACGAGCCCTTCGGGAGAAAAACGACGGTCCTGTCATCGTACGGCCCGCCCGCCCACCGGCCCTCGGGAGTCCCACCGCCCCTCTGGGGTCCCGACGGCCGCGGCCGTCCCGCCCCGGGCCGCCCGTACGCCGTCTGACGTAGCCTTTCCACACCGTTCGACCGTCATCAGGAGACCGCATGTCCGCCGCTCGCCCCCGTCTCCTCTATGTGACCGACCTGGCCTATCAGGCGCGCGGGCGCCGCTACTGCGACGAGGACGTCCTCCTCACCTCCCGGCTGCGCGCGGACTTCGACCTGGCCCTGTGCCACCCGCTGGACGCGGCCGCCCTGATGCACTCCTTCGACGGCGTCGTCGTCCGCAACAGCGGCCCGGTCCTCGGTTACCAAAAGGAGTACGAAGCCTTCCGGGAGCGCGCGCTCCAGGACGGCGTACGCGTCTACAACCCGCTCACCGGCCGCGCCGACATGGCGGGCAAGCAGTACCTCCTCGACCTGAGCGCCGAGGGCTACCCCGTCATCCCCACCGTCGACCGCCCCGAGGACCTGCACCGGCTGCCCGAGGCCGACCGGTACGTCGTCAAGCCCAAGCTCGGCGCCGACTCCATAGGCCTGCGGATCCTGCCGCCCGACGCGCTCCCCGCCCTGGCCGACGGCTCGGTCCTGGTCCAGCCGTGCGTCGACTTCGCCTACGAGGTGTCCTTCACCTATGTCGACCACGACTTCCAGTACGCCTTGTACGCACCGCATCCCGACCGCCGCTGGCAGCTCGAGCCCTACCGGCCCACCGTGCGGGATCTGGAGTTCGCCCAACGCTTCATCGACTGGAACGGCCTCACGCACGGCATCCAGCGCGTCGACGCCTGCCGCGCCCCCGACGGCGAACTGCTGCTGGTCGAGCTGGAGGACCTCAACCCTTACCTGTCCCTCGACGCCCTGGACGAGGCCGGACAGGACGCCTTCGTCGCCGCGACGACCCGTTCCCTGCGCCACTTCCTCGCCGGCTGAACCCGTCCACCCGCCCGCCCGTATCTCTCCTGGGGGACCCACGGGAGGGAGACGAGCGTGCCGACACCGGAGGAACCCGGAAAGCCGCACGAACGCCCGGTCCTGGAACCCATCCGGGTCCTGCGACCGCGCAACACCGACGCCCTCGCGGAGCTGTTCCGCGAGATGGCCGAACTGACCCAGGACCCTGACGCCTACGAGTCGATACCCCTGCGGCCCGAGCCGTCCGCGGACGAGGCGCAGACGGAGGAGCTCCCGCCACTGGGCCCCCGCACGGCGACCACGGTCACCGCGCCGGCCATGCCGACCACGCCGGCGCCACGCGGCGGCCGGGACTGGGCGAGCGAGCGCGGCGGCCCCCGCCCGCTGCCCGCAGGCACCGGCCCCGGCAGCCGCAGGGACGCTGCGCGGGCGCGGGGCGGAACCGGCGCCACCCCGCCGGCGGACGGTGCGCGGTCCCGCGCCCGCGCCCGCGCCGGGTCCGGCGCGGGCCTGCGACGCGGCGCCATCGCGGTCGGCGTGTGCGCGGCCGCCCTCGTCGGCTTCGCCGGCGCGCTGCTGCTGCCGGGCCGGGGCGGCGAGGCCGCCGCGCAGACACCCCCGCCCACGGCGGCCGGCCCCACCCCGACCGCGAGCGCGTCCGCCGACCCCGACGGTGCCGGCACCCTGCGGGAGGGGGACAGCGGCTCAGAGGTGACCGACCTCCAGCAGCGTCTGCTGCGCATCCCGAACGTGTACGACAACGGCCCCACCGACGGCCGTTACGACACCGTTCTCACCGAGGCCGTGGCCCGCTTCCAGCTCTGGTACGGCATCCGCGGCGACGAGAGCGGCGTCTACGGCGACGACACCCGCCGCGATCTGGAGTCCCGAACCGCCTCGGCCGGCGGATGACCGGGTGACGGGTAGACGGCTCAGAAACAGGCCGCGGTCGGCAGTGTGTCGCGTGTCACCATGGACGGCGGGTCGGCGCGCGTTCGGCACCTCGACCCGTCGAGCCGAAAGCCGTCCGCATGAGCGTGTCCCGCATCCCGGGCCTGGTACTGCCCGTCGTGTTCCTGCTCGCCGTCGTGGTCGGGGCGCTGTGGTACTGGCGGCACCGCGACGACTGAGCCGTCCTACCGCTCGGCGTCCGGCGGCACCTGGATGTCGAGGACGCACACATCGTCGCGTCCCTCGGGTTCCAGCGTCGCGCCGAGCAACTGTTCCAGGGAGGCGGGGCCGGCCCCGGTCCGGGGCACCGCGGCCCTGGCCAGCCGTTCCAGGCCGCGGTCGATGCTCTCCGAGGGCCGCTCCACCAGGCCGTCGGTGTAGAGCAGGACCTGGTCGCCGGGCTCCAGCCGGACCTCCGCCGCCTCGTAGCGAGGCGTGTCTGTCGCGCCGAGCAGCATCCCGACGGGACGCTCGAGGTAGCTCGCCGCACCGGCCCGCACCAGCAACGGCGGCGGGTGACCGGCCTGCGCCCACTCAAGCCGCCGTTCGCGCGGGCTGTAGCGGGCCAGCACCATGGTCGCCGAGCCGTGCGGGTCGCGGGAGTGCAGCAACAGGGCGTTGAGGCGGCTGAGAGCCCCGGTCAGCGACGAACCCGTGATGACCATGCCCTTGGCGGTGAAGCGCAGCAGAGCCATCGAGGCCACCGCGCCCATGCCGTGCCCGGCCACGTCACCCACCACGAACAGGGCGTCGCCGTCGGGCAGTTCGATGGCGCTGAACCAGTCGCCGCCGACGCTGAGGCCCGACTGCGCGGGCAGGTAGGCGATGTCCACGCGCAGCCCGGCCAGCCGGACGGGCTGCTTCGGCAGGGGCAGCAGCGCGTTCTGCAACCGGGCGGCCACCAGGCGCTCGGCCTCCAGCACTCCGTGCTGGGCGAGCATGGCCCGCTCGCTCGCGACGAGGGCGAGTTCGGCGTTGCGCTGCGCGGTGAGGTCCTGCACGAAGCCGTGCACCTCGACGGGCGTGCCGTCGGCGTCCGGGACGGCCTCGGCGACGACCCGCAGATGCCGGATGCCGGCCCGGGTGACGATCCGGAACGGCACGTCGCACGGCCGCCCGTGCCGCATCAGCTCTCCGACGGCGCGGGCGAGCGTCGGCAGGTCCTCGGGGGAGGCGAGGCGCGGCAGCCCGGAAAGCGGGACGACACCCTGGGCCGTGTCCCGCTCGAAGATGCTGAAGACCTGGGAGGACCAGTTCCCCTCGCCCGTGTCCAGGTTCCAGTTGACCCAGCCGAGGTTGCCCAGTCGCTGCACGTCCGCCAGCCGCTGCTCCTGCCGGTCGGACGGATCGTGCCGGACCCAGCTGACGACCAGCCCGTCGCCCGACCGCATCACCCGCGCCGAGTAGGTGGCCAGCTCGCTCACCCCGGACACGATCTGCTGCCGGGCGAACGGCTCGCTCTCGTACGGCCGTTCGTCGGCCAGCACTTGGAGGCACCCCTCCCACAACGCATCGCGGGCCACCTCCGGCCAGCACTCCAGGAAGCGCAGGCCGACCAGCTCGCGCCCGCTGCGGCCCACGGCGTCGGACGTCACGCTGGTCGCGGCGTCGATGCGGAAGTCCGCCACGTCCCCCGCCGCGGAGCGCAGCGGGGCGAGGAGCACCGCGGCGACGGGCAGCCGGTCGAGCACCGTCTGCACGGCCTCCGCGACCCCGCCTGCGGCGGGGTCCGGCCGGGTGCCGAACGTGCGCAGCGGGCCCGCGCACAACTGGGCGACGGCCAGCAGGTGTTCCCGCACCGGGGGCGGGAAGGCGCCCTCGCGGTGGCGCAGGATCCCGAGCACGACGTCGGCCGACTCGCCGGTCACCACCGGCAGCCAGGCCCGGGACGGCCAGCGCTCGGGCGGGTCCCCGATCAGCTGGTACCGCTTGCCGTCCTCGCGGAGGTCCTCCAGCCAGCGCGGCTGCCCGGCGGCGAGGGCGTCCAGCGCGGCGATCCCGCTGACCGGCGGCACCCGGCTCCACTGTTCGGCCAGCGTCCTCTCGATGCCGGCGTGCCCGGTGAGCTCCAGGCCGCCGCCCGGCCGCCGCGCGAAGATCATCACGGCGCCGGCGCCCACGTCCGGGGCGAGCCGCTCCAGCAGGCAGCGGGCGAGACCGTGCGGGGTGCCGACACGGACGAGGGCCCGGCTGAGGCGGCCGAGGGCGGCGGCGTCGATCTCGTCGGGCGCCGGCCGGGGTGTGGTCCGCCGGGCGGGGGGTTCGGCCGGAGTCGGCTCAGCGGCCCCGCGGGGCTGCGAGGAGAGCGCGCCGAGGCTGATCCAGCACTCCTCGAGCAGCGTCCGCTCTCCGGCTTTGGCCCGCTGCTGAAGCTCCTCCTGCGCGGTGTCCGGCGAGCAGCCGAGCTGTGCCATCACCGCGCCCTTGGCGCGCTCCAGCACGGCCGCGGTGGCCGCCAGATCCTGCAGCCGGTCCAGCTCCGCGCGCTGGCGCGCCACGACCCGGGCGAGCGCTGCCATGTCGGGCACGTCACCGAACTGAGCGGGCAGGGCGGGTTCGCTCGTCACGCCTTGAGCATGGCACACCGTGGTGACTTCGATCGGGGTCTTGCGGCCACGCTCCCGTCAGGCGCTATGCCCGTCGGGGGAGGCGAACGGATCTTCCCGTTCAGCGTCCGGAACTCTGCTCGACCAGGGCCTGGGTGACCGCTCGGACGCTGCGCGCGATGTGCTGCAACTGCATGACCTCGGCCGCGTACATCTTGATCGTGTGCTCGATGACCGACTCGGGCAGTCCGAGCCGGGGCAGGTCGGCGCGGGCGGTCTGCAGAGCGGTGCGGGCCACCCGGACCTCGTTCTGGACCTGGATCTGCGCATGGCGGGCGAGCAGTACCGGGTGGCGCAGCAGCGCCGGGTAGCTCGCGTAGCGCGCGGGCACCAGCTCGCGCAGCCACTTGGCCGCCGAGCGCTCCCAGTCGTAGCTGCCGGGAGTCTTGACCTGGCACGGCCAGTCCGAGCTGATGCGCGTCGTCGTCAGGGTCATGATCATCGCTTCCGGTGTTGGCGTCGTGACGGTGGTCCGACGGTTCGGGGTGGCCCCGGCCCAGGGGAAGACCGGGGCCACCACGGGCGCTCGCGCGAGCGACGCCCCGAACACCCTGGGCGCCGACGCGGGTAGGGGACGGCGGCTTCGGGTGCCCGTACATGAGCCCTGGGCGGGCGGATGCAGCCGTGAGCAGTATTTATATATGCCTACTGCTTTGCAAGACGTATGAAAACATTCATGCGCGAAATGCCCGCAATGATCCCTCTGTTTGTTGCCGGGGGAGGGGGTGGCCTGGGAAAAGCCGGTCACTCACGCAGGAAGAACTGGTGCTGCTCGGCGATCTGCTCGTACTCCTCGAGCCGCGCCTGGGTGCGCTCGGGGCCCGCGTCGGTCATCGCCTGGAGCAGCGCCGCGGCCATCACGCCGGGGGCGGCGTAGGAGTCGAAGACCAGGCGGGAACCGGTGCCGGTGGCGAAGGTCGCGTCGGCCTCGTCGGCCACCGGCCCCAGCGCCAGGTCGGTGATCAGCGCGACCTTGAGACCGGCGCTGCGCGCGACCCGTACGGCGGTCAGCGTCTCCTGCGCGTGCCGTGGCATCGAGAACGCCAGCACCCAGGTCCCGCCCGCCTCCCGGGACTGCAGGAGCGCGTCGTAGGCGACGCTGCCGCCCCGGGTCACCAGCCGTACGTCCGGGTGGACCCGACGGGCGGCGTAGGCGAAGTACTCGGCGAGCGAGACGGAGATCCGCAGCCCGAGGATGGTCAGCGGCGTCGACTGCGACAGCTTGCGGCCCACGTCGATGACCCGGTCCGGGTCGGCGAAGTCGCGCCGCAGGTTCTCCAGGTTCTCGATCTCCGCCTCGACCGCCGCCTGGAGTTCGTTGCTGCGGTTCACCTCGGCCGCCGCCGGACCGCCGGCCAGGGCGCCCAGCGCGATCGACTGGAGCCTCTCCCGCAGCGCGGGATAGCCGCTGAAGCCGACCGCCGCGGCGAACCGGGTCACCGAGGGCTGGCTCACCCCGACGCGGTCCGCGAGGTCGGTGATCGACAGGAACGCCGCCTCGGTGATGTGCTCGATCAGGTACTGGGCGATGCGCCGTTGACCAGGGGACAGATGGGGTCCGTCGAAGAGCGCCCGGAGCCGGGAGGTCGGGGACGCCTCCGTCTCCGGACCGGTTCTGCCCGAGGTGATCGCGGATGCCTGTGCGCGTGCCTGTTGCGGCGATGGCACCGGTGCGCCTCCTTTGTCTTCCACGGGCTCAACATACTTCAGGGGCCGGGCCTGCCAGGGTGGGCGAAGACGCCCCTCGCGCACCCGGTGATCGCGGATTACCGCCGGTACAGCGTGATCGAGTCGCCGACCTCGTCGACCGGCCGGCTGGACCGCAGCAGCACGGCCAGCCCGTCCCTGGCCTCGGCGACCGCGGAGTCCGACACGATCAGCAGCCCGTGCACCTCCGCGGGCGGCACCCGCCTGGGGTCGGAGGCGTCGATGCCGTAGTAGGCGGGCACTCCGCTGCCCTTGTACACGAGCCACACCCGTTCGCCCCGGTAGCTGCTGTGCAGCCGGTCCGCCAGCCGTCCCAGGTCCTGGCCCCAGTCCACGTTGGAGTCGTGCAGCCGCAGATGCGTCTTGGCCGGTCCGCCGAACGCCTCGTTGGAGTACGGCAGGTAGTAGGGATACGTCCGTACCGAGCTGACGGCGACGAACGCCACCAGCGCCACCACCACCACGGGGGCCCACCGCCGGCGCACCGTCAGGACGCACCCCGCGGCCACCGCGAGGAACATCGGCAGGAAGACGGCGTACCGGGTCCCCAGGTCCCGTGCCCCGGTCATGGCCGAGACCAGCAGCACGGCGGCCGGGACCAGCACGTACGGCGCCGCGGGCCGCAGCCGTCGCACCACGACCATCGCGACCGCCCCGGCCGCCCACAGGGCGAGCGTCCCGAGCGGGGTCTTCACGACCAGGGCGACCGGCAGGTAGTACCAGCGGGCGCCGGAGTACACGTGCCCGAACAGGAAGCCCGCCCAGGACCGGTTCTCCAGACCGAACTGGATCCGCATGCCGTCCCGGTACGCCCCGGGGAAGGGCAGCAGCCGGACGAGGTGCCCGCGCAGGCCGTGCACGACGGGCACATGGGTGGCCCCGGCATCCCAGCGCAGCCGCGGATCGACCACGAGATACGAGGCCCAGACGACGGCCACGGCGGTCACCGTCACCGCTGCCGCACCCAGCAGCGCCCGGCGGACGTCGCGGGGCCGCCGGGCGCACACCGACAGCGCCGCCAGCGCGGCCAGCACGGGGACCGCGGGCAGCGTGCTCATCTTCGTGGCGAGCGCCGCGCCGAGAGCGGCCCCGGCGAGCGGGAGGTACCGGCGCGCCCCGCCGCGGCGGGCCCGCCACAGCAGCCACACCGAGACCAGCAGGAAGCCCGCCGCCGGGACGTCGAGCGTCGCCAGCGAGCCGTGCGCGACGACGTCGGGGGAGAGGGCGTACAGGGCGAGCGCCGCCAGTGCGGGGACGGGTCCGGCGAGGTCACGGGTGAAGGCGAACACCACCAGACCGAACAGCAGGGTCAGCGCGATCACCGGCAGCCGGGCCCACAGCATCAGCTGCCAGGGGTCGTTGCCGGACTCGTACAGGAGGTGCCGGCCCGCCGCCTCCTGGGTACCGGTGAACGAGGCGTCGACGTGCGGGCGGGCGAAGGCCACGCCGACGGCGACGACGAGCTTGCCGAGGGGCGGGTGCTCCGGGTTGAGGCGCACCCGGTGCTCGTGGAGGTAACCGGCCGCCGCGGCGACGTACACCGGCTCGTCGATGGTCGGGGTCTGCCGCACCGCGCCGGTGACCATCGCGACGGCCATCTGGGCCAGCAGGACGACCACCAGGACCGGGACGAGCAGCCGGCGGCGGGCGGGCGGCGAGGGCCGCGCCGCCTTCGCGTCGGGGGTGGTCTCCAGGACCGGGTGCGGTTCGGTTGCCATCGTCCGCCCTGCGGTGACACCGGCCGGGAGCCGGCCGGAGCCGGTGCGCAGGCGCCTCGGGGGCTCGCTGCGCACCGGCTCCCGCCGCGAAGGGTGTTACCGCTTCAGGAGTCGTACCGACAGACCGTCTGCCGTGTACACGGGTACGGCGCGCAGGCGGTCGGAGTTCAGCTCGACACGGTCGAACTGACCGCGCAGCGCCGCGGCGTCGATCACCGGGACCGCCGTCCCCGCGGCCGGCGGCCGGTCGGCGTCGAGGCGCAGCGACAGCACGGCGCCCCGGTCCAGCCGGACCCGCCCGGACACCGTCAGGACGGGCCCGTGGTGCCCGCGCAGCGTCAGGTCCAGCACCGCGCCGGACTCCTGGGCCCACGCGCCCCGCACCCGCACCGGGGCGCCCGCGCGCAGCGTGCCGCCGGTCAGCCGTACGTCGCCCCGGCCGAGCGCGTTCGCGTGCCCGGCGACGAGCACGCCCTCCGCCAGTACGGTGCCGCCGTGGTAGCGGTTGTGCCCGGTCAGGGTGAGCGTGCCCGAGCCGCGCTTGGTGAGACCGCCCTCGCCCCCGATGTCGTGGCGCCAGGCGTCGGCCGCGTCGAAACCGCCCTTCGACGCGTCCAGCGTGACCGTGACGTCGGAGTCGAAGGCGCCGTACCCGTCCGCCGCGGCGAACAGGTTGAGCCGGCCCCACTGCTCGAACCCGTCCAGCAGGACGTACCCGGAGGGCAGCGCGGTCGTGCGCAGCACCTCACGGCGCTGGGCGGCGGTGAGGTACGGCAGGCGGGTCTCCAGCAGCACCTCGGCGCCCTTGGGCACGGTGAGCGGCGTCCTGCGGCCCTGGCGCTCGAGGACGTAGGTCAGGCGGGGCTCGTTGGCCCGTGCGTTGGCCTCCCGGTCGGCGTACGGGTCCGAGGCGTCGGAGTGCGCGTAGGCGGACAGGGTGTCGGCCGTGGTGCCGCTCTTCTCGGTGAAGTAGGCCAGGGCCTGGGCGCGGGCGGCCGCCTTGAGGGCGGCGTTGGCCGGGTCGGCGAGCGCGGCGGCGGCGAGGGCGGTGGCCATGATGCGGCCGCCGAGGACGTCCACCGTGGAGTGCATGCCGGAGACGATCCGGGTGTGGCTGAGTTCGAGCGCGCGGGTCACCAGCTCCTGGAACCGCTCGGGCACGGCGTACGCGAACGCCAGCGACGCCAGGTGAAAGGCGTTGGTGTGCCCGCTGGGGAAGCCGCCGTCGTCGGTCGCGGAGGTACCGCGCTGACGCAGCAGCTGCGGGACGACGACCACCTTCGAGTCGTACACCGGGAAGCCGAGGGCATCGGTCTTCCCGGTGTCGACGACCTCGCTGTTCTCGTTCATGCGCCACGGGCGCGGGTACTGGAAGGCGTACTTGCCCGGGTTGCCGGAGGCGAACGGGCCGCGCACGGTGTCGACGAGCCTTGCGACCTGACCGAGGTCGGAGGTGTAGGAGCCGGCGCCGATGGCGGAGCCGGCGGGCGCGTCCGCGGGCACGGCGTCACTGATCGTCGTGGCGGGAGTGGTGTCCGGCGCGCTGGTGATCGACGTGACGGCCTTGGCGCCGGCCCGGTAGAGCTCCGTCAGGGGACCGAGTCCGGCGATCATCGCGTAGCTCTGGTGCTGGCGGTCGTAGACGAACGCCTGCCGGCCCGCGGCTTCCGTGCGGGAGCGGGTGAGCGCGATGCAGTAGCGCATGTTGGCGCGCAGTATCTCGGGCCGCAGCGGCGTGCCGGTGTTCCAGGCGGCGCCGGTCTTCCACACCTGGGCGAAGCCGCCCAGGATCCGCACCACGGCGTTGGTCTCGGGGGTGAGGTTCGCCGTGATGTTCGTCTTGTAGTCGTCGACGAACGGGAGCGGGCTCGTGGCGGCCTTGGCGTCGGCGGCGCCCAGCCAGGAGACCAGCGTCGGGGCGGCCACCAGGGCCGCCGAACCACCGAAGGAGACCTTCAGGAAGCGCCTTCTGTTCACGGCCGAGGGGGTGGACTGCCCGACGGGTGACGGCATGAGTGTGCCTCTCTCGAGTTCTTCGGCCGGTGCGGCCGGGAAGGACGTGCGGGATACCTGCGGGAATACGTGTGCGGGGTACGTGCGATCGCGTGCGACCCGGCTGTCCTGTGACGACGTGCGAGCCGGAAGACGTCGTACGAGCGAAGATCTACGGCCGAGTCGTGTCGCTTCCGCGATGACCCGGCGACCGGTGCGTGTCCTGCGGGTGAACGAGAGGCCGGCGCCTCACAGGAGGGAGCGCGCCAACGCCACCGCGCCCTCGACCGGCGGCACGGTGAGCGGCTGTGGCCGCGCCCCCGGAACCGTGTCGGCGAGCGCGGCGGAGAACGCCTCGTAGAGCGCCGGCTGGCCGAGCACCGTGCCGCCCGCCACCACCACGTCGTCGACCTGGACCCCGCGCGCGGCGAGACGGGCGACGAGCGCGGCGAGCGCCGCACCGGCCTCGGCGATCACGGAGCGGGCGAGCGCGGAGCCGTCGGCCGCGGCCGCGAAGACGGCGGGGGCGTGTCGTCCCCACTCGGCGGAGACGTCCGAGGCGCCCTCCAGGGCCGCGCCGAGCGCCGGGACCTCGGGCACGCCGAGAGCGGCGAGGAGGCCCAGAGCAAGGGCTCCGGGTTCCTCGCCGCGGTCGTGGGCGGCCCATACGGCCCGGGCCGCCTCGCGGACCAGACCGGCGGCGCCGCCCTCGTCGCCGAGGACCGCGCCCCAGCCGCCGACCTGGACGGGGTCGCCGCCGGGCAGCCGGCCCACGGCCACCGAGCCGGTGCCGGCCACGAGGCCGACACCCTTGTCCAGTCCGGCGGCGGGAACGAGCAGTTCGGCGTCGCCCACCACACGGGCGGGCACACCGAGGGAGAGCTGCAGGGCGTCGCGGATCCGCGCGCACTGGCGTGGTGTCTCGCAGGCGTGCGCGCCCACCGCGAGTGCGGCCGGGCGCGCCCCCTCGGGCAGCGTCGCGCGGACGAGGTCGGTGAGACGGCGTGCGGCGGCGGCCGGGTCGTGCGGCCGCCAGCCGGCGCTGGAGCGGACGTGGTCGGCCACGATGACGTCGCCCGCGAGGGCACGGAGATGCGTCTTGGTGCCGCCCACGTCGACGCCGACCACGAGGGGGCCCGAAGGGGGAGAGTCCTGCACGGATCCTCTTTCGTCGTTGCTGCGTCGAGCTGCGACGGCGGGCGAACCGTGTCTGAGGGGTTGCGGATCGGTGAACTAGGGAAGCCCCGGGACGGGCTTCTGACGAGCACGGCAGGCGAGTACCGTGAAGTTCGTTAGGAAGTTAACTAACGAAGTACAGTGCGTCAAGAGTAATCGCGCACTCGACCGTCCAGGCTCCCGTCCGGGCCGCCGCGGGACGGGAACGCGCGACGTCGGAGCATCCCATCGCCGCAGCCCGCCGAGAGATCGGCACGGGGCGCGCGGCCCTGTACCCGTGTGGGGGAAACTGTGGAACTCGACGTGGCGGAAGCCCCCCGCCTGACCGAGAGCGCGAGTGCGGTGTTCGCCGTGCTGGCCCAGGCGGGCAGCGCGACCCGGCCGCAGCTCGCGACCCTGGCGGGCCTGTCCAAGCCGACGGTGTCCTCCGCCGTCGCCGAGCTGGAGGGCGCCCGGCTGGCCGCGCATTCCGGGACCGCCTCCGGCGGCACCGGCCGCACGGCGGCCGTATACGGTCTCGGCCCGGCCGCCGGCGCGGTACTCGCCGTCGACCTCGGCCCCGCCCTCACCCGGGTCCGCGGCTGCGCCCTGGACGGCACCCTGCTCGCCGAGGCCACCGCCTCCCGGACGGACGCCGCCGACGCCGTACGCGAGGCGCTCACCGCGCTGCCCGGCGGCATTCCGCTGCGCACCATCGTCGTCGCGGTCGGTGACGTCGCGGCGCGGGACCGGCAGGGCAGCGGTATGCGCCCCGCGACCGCCAAGGCGGGACCGGTCTTCGACGCCATGGCCGTCGCGCTGCCGCCGGGAGTGCCCGTCCACCTGGAGAACAACGTGAACTGCGCCGCGCTCGCGGAGCTGCACGAGGGGGCCGCGCGCGGCCGGCACACCTTCGGCTATCTGCGGATCGGCGTGGGCATCGGCCTCGGCATCGTCGTCGGCGGCTCGGTGCTGCGCGGCTCGAACGGCGCCGCCGGAGAGCTGGCCCGGCTGCCCTACCCCTGGGACGACGGCCGTGAGCCGCGCCAGGAGGCCCTGGAGGAGTACATCGGCGCGCGTTCCCTGCTGCGCCGCGCCGCGGCGGCCTGGCAGGGCGCCGACGGGCCCTGCCCGCGCACCACCGAGCGGCTCTTCGCCCTCGCGGGGGAGGGCCGTGCCACGGCCCGCGACGTCGTCGGCCGCCATGCCGCGGACGTGGGCCGGCTGGCCGCCGCAGTGACCGCGGTGCTGGACCCGGGCCTGATCGTGCTGGGGGGCAGCACGGGCGCCGATCCGCAGCTCCTGCCCGGTGTGCGGGCCGAGCTGGGGCGGCTGAGCTGGCCCACCGAGGTGGTCAGCAGCACGGTCGGGGACACCGGTACCGTCGCGGGTGCCGCGCGGCTCGCGGTCGCCCGGGGAGTCCAAACCGTGACCGAGGCAGCGCGGGCCAAGGATTGACGGCCCGCGACTCGGTCTGCCAATGTCCGGACAAGCGCTTTCTAAGTCGGCCGGGACGCCGACTCCGGATGAGCCTCCCGCCCGTACTCGAAGTACGGCAGCCGCACGAGGGCGTGCTTGTGCGACGACGGCCCTCATGGCCGGGGACCCCATCCGTCAAGGCGACGCGGCCGGGCGAGGCCGCGCCCCCGGAAAGCAAACATTCCTGCAAAATGCACCCGTGCCGCCTCGGTCGGCGCCGTGCTCCGTCCCCTACGACGAAAAAAAGGGATCGAAGATGACCACTGTGGGTGTGCGGCGCTCCCGCCGACTCGGCCGCGGCGGCATAAGCCGCCTGGTTCCCCTCGCTGCCGGGGCCGCGGCAGGTGCCCTGCTTCTCTCCGCCTGTGGGTCGGGGTCCGACTCGGGCGGGACCTCCAAGTCGCTGACGTTCTGGATCTCCACGGTTCCGGGGCAGGACGCGGGCTGGAAGGCGTCGGTGGCGGCGTACAAGAAGGAAACCGGCGTCAACGTCAAGCTCGTCAACATCCCGTACGACGGCTACGACGCGAAGCTGCGCAACGCCGCGCAGGCGAGCTCCCTGCCCGACGTGGCGGCGGTGCCGAAGATCGACCCGATCTGGTCGAACAAGCTGCTCGACCTCAGCTCCATCGCCAACAACAAGACCAACAAGATCAACGCCAACTTCGTCGCCAAGGACTCGTCCGGGAAGGTGCTGTCCATCCCCTCGGACGTCACCGCGTCCGGCATGTTCATCAACAAGTCGCTCTTCGACAAGGCCGGCGTCTCCTACCCGACCTCGCCCTCCAAGACCTGGACCTGGACCGAGTTCATCAAGGCGGCGAACGAGGTCCGGGAGAAGACCAAGGCCAAGTACTCCCTGACGTTCGACCAGTCGCCGTCCAGACTCCGCGCCATGGTGTACGAGATGGGCGGGCAGTACATGCACGCCGACTCCTCCGGCAAGTTCTCGGCGGACGAGGCGACCAAGAAGGCCGTGAACACCTTCGTCGGCTGGAACGACGACAAGACCATGCCGAAGTCGGTGTGGACCAGCGGCGCCGACCCGTCGGCCATGTTCCAGAGCGGTGACGTCGTCGCCTACTGGTCCGGTGTGTGGCAGGTCGCCTCCTTCGCGGAGAGCGTCACGAAGTTCGATTGGGCGAGCGTCCCGACCCCCGCCGAGCCGGTGCAGGCCAGCGACGTCAACAGCGGCGGCATGGTCGTGGGCTTCAACAACAACAGCGACGCGGCCACCGCCGCGAACAAGTTCATCTCGTGGCTGTACGAGCCCGAGCACTACAAGGCGCTGTGCGAGGCGTCCGGGTTCCTGCCGGTCGAGAGCGGTCTGAACCCGACGTACCCCTTCAAGTCCGAGGCGGCGCAGGCGGCGTTCAAGCTCTACAACGAGTCGATTCCGCTCTACGCCCCCGTCTCCGGCTACTTCAACGTCGCGCAGACGAACTGGGCGCTGAACGGCAAGAGCCTCACCGACGACCCGACCAAGGCGGAGATCGGCAAGGCGATCAACGGTGAGCAGTCGGCCGACAAGGCCCTGGAGAACATCGTGGCCGGCTACAACCAGCAGGTCGGCGGCGTGAAGTAGGCCCCAGGTCCGGGCGGCTGTGCGAGCCACCGCCGCCCGGACCTGGACGTCCGCGTGATGCCGGGCTCATGGCGTGAGCCCACCGCAATCCCATCCACCAGCACGGAGTCAGGAAGATGACAAAACGAGCCTCGGACGTGTCCGTGAGCCCGCCCAGGAGCCGTAGTAAATACACCCTTGCGCCGCTCGTCCTCATCGCGGCCAATGTCGTGCTCTTCGCGCTGTTCTTCGTCTGGCCGGCGGTGATCGGGCTCGTTTACTCCTTCACGAACTACACGGGCGTGGGGTCGTTCCAGTTCGTCGGACTGGACAACTACCAGAAGCTGCTCGGGGACTCGACCTTCTACGACGCGACGACCCGCACGCTGCTGTACACCGTGCTCTTCGTCCCGCTGAACTTCGTGCTGTCGCTGGTCATCGCCAACGTGGTGGTGAGCAAGCACGCCAAGGGCGCGTCGGTCGCCCGGCTCTTCTTCTTCATCCCGTGGCTGCTGTCGCCCATCATCGTGGGTGTCCTGTGGCGATGGCTGTTCGGTGAGAACTTCGGACTGGTCAACTACCTCATCGAGAAGGTCGGCGGAAGCGCCGTTCCGTGGCAGTCGAACGCGGACCTGTCACTGATCGTGGTCGTGGTGGCGGCCGCCTGGGCCTGGACGGGCTTCTCGATGCTGCTGTTCATCGCGGCGATCAAGAACGTACCGACGTCGTACTACGAGGCGGCCGCGCTCGACGGCGCCGGTCCGTGGCGCCAGTTCATCAGCATCACACTGCCGAGCATCGCGCCCACCTCCTTCATCGTCATCCTGCTCAACACGATCCACGCGATGAAGGAATACGCGGTGTTCGCCTCCCTCAACAGCGGCGGACCCGGAACGTCGAACAACCTGCTGGTCCAGTACATCTACCAGACGGGGTTCAAGGCAGGCCAGATCGGCTACGCGAGCGCCGCGTCGTTCGTGCTCATGCTCATCCTGATGGGCGTCGCGATCATCCAGATGATGGTCAACCGGCGGGTGGAGAACCGATGACAACCACAGACATGCCGCGCAAGGCCGACGCCGACTCCGTACGGGCCGTCTCCAAGAAGAGGTCCCGCGGGTCGGCGACCGGCGGGCTTCGGCGCGCGATTGCCCCGACGACTCTGCTGTGGGTCCTCGCGGGCCTCTACGGGATCCCGGTGCTGTGGTTCGTCCTCAGCTCCTTCAAACCGGCGGGAGACCTGTTCTCCCTCCCGCTGACGGTGCTCCCGCAGAACCCCACCGTGTCGGGTTACAAGGAAGCGTGGGCAAGCGCCAACTTCGCCCAGTACTTCATCAACACGACCCTGGTCTGTGTGATCGCGACGATCCTCACGGTGGGAGTCAGCTGCTGCACCGGGTACGCGCTGGCCAAGTACGACAACAGATGGCTCAAGGCCTTCTTCCTCTGCATCCTGGCCACCACGATGCTCCCTGCCGAGGTCATGCTCGCCCCGCTGTTTCTGGTGGTCCGCGACCTGGGCTTCTACAACTCGCTCGCCGGCATCATCCTCCCGGCCCTGCTCACCGCGACCGGGTGCTTCATGTTCCGCCAGTTCTTCCTGACGGTCCCCGACGAGCTCATCGAGGCTGCCCGCATCGACGGCGCCAAGGAGCTGTCGATCTTCCTGCGGATCATGGTGCCGCTCGCCCGGCCCATCATGCTGACGCTCGCCATCCTGTCGTTCCAGTGGCGGTGGAACGACTACATCTGGCCGCTGCTGATGCTGAACGACCCCGAGAAGTTCACCGTGCAGATCGGCATCCAGAGCCTCGTAGGGGCGCAGAACATCAACTGGTCGGTGCTGCTCGGCGGTTCGGTCATCTCCATGATCCCGCTGATCGTCGTCTTCCTGGTGTTCCAGAAGTACGTCATGAACGCCGACATCAACGCCGGCCTGAAGGACTGACCTTGCCCACCCCGCTCGACCACGAGTTCGTCCGCGCGGCGGCCGGCGCCGCCGACCGGCTGGCCGCCCCGCTGGCGGCCGACCCCGGCGAGGAACCCGCCGGGGTGACCCACCGGGCTCTGGCCCGCCGGGTCAAGACTCTGGTCGCGGCGTACCTTTCCGCCGACTCGGCACTCCACGGCAGCAAGCAGGCCGTCACCGCCGCGACGACCCACCTCCGCGCCCTGCGGGCCGCGCAGAGCAGCACCGGCCTCTTCGCCGGCGGCGACAACGTGCAGTCACCCCCGGACTCCGCGTTCACCGTCAACGACGTGTGCGACGCGCACGTCCTCGCCGCCGGCGCGGGGCCGGAACTGACCGAGGTCACCGCCGCGCTCGCGGAGATCGCCGGCGCCGCCTCCGGCGCTCTCCTGACCGGTGGGGTGCACACCCCGAACCACCGCTGGGAGCTGTGCGCGGCGCTGGCCCGGCTGCACCGGTCGTTCCCGGACGACCGGCTGCTCGCCCGCGTCGAGGAGTGGCTCGCCGAGGGCGTCGACATCGACGCGGAGGGCCTGTACTCGGAACGGAGCGCCAACTACGCGGCCCACGTGTCCAACCCGTCGCTGCTCCTGCTGGCCGATGTGCTCGGCCGCGCCGACCTGCTGGACGCCGTCGAACGCAATCTCGCCACCACCCTGGACCTCATCAGGCCGGACGGCACGGTGGAGACCGTCCACTCGCGACGGCAGGACCAGAACCACCCGTTCCCGCTGGCGCCCTACCTGCCGCACTACCGGCTGCTCGCGATCCGCACCGGCCGGGGCGACTTCGGCCGGGCGGCGCTGCTGGCGGCCGCCGACGGCGTCGACCCCGACCTGCTCGCCGAGACCCTCCTCACCCCGGACCTGTGCCGCGTCCTGCCGACACCGGACGCGGAGACCCTGCCCCGCGACCGGTACATCACCACCGCGGGCCTCGCCGCACGCGCCTCGGCCACCGCGCACACGGTGGTGTACGGCGGCTCCGACGTGCCCGAGCACCGGCGCATCCGCTCGGGCCTAGCGTGCAATCCGACCTTCCTGCGTCTGTTCGCCGGCGACGCCGTCCTCGACGCGGTCCGTCTCTCGCGGGGATTCTTCGACCTGGGCCCGTTCCGCGCCGCCGACATGCGCCGGCCCGCCACTCACCGGTACCTGCTCACCGAAACCCTCACGGCCGCCTACTACCAGCCGCTGCCGCCGGACCGGCGACGGGACGACGGCGCCTACCTTCTGGCGGACGAGGGACGCTTCTCGGGCGCGATGGCCTTCCCGGACCGGCCTCGGGACGAGGTCTCCCACACGACCCGCGTCGAGGTCGACCTGCGGGAGGACGGTGCCGACCTGCGGATCGACCTCAGCGGACCACGGGTGCCCTGGGCCCTCGAACTGACCTTCCGCCCGGGTGGCGTGACAGCGGGCGCCGCACCGATCGGCGACGGACGCTGGTGCCTGACGACCGGGCCGATGACCTACCGGGTCGGCGACGACGAGATCCGCGTCGAGGCCGACGTCGAGGCGGGCGAACCGCTGGCCGGGCCGGACCGGAGCGATGTACTGCGGTACGACCCGGGGCAGGACCACACCGTGGTGGGCGGTACCGATGCGACGACCGGGAACCGCGTCTACATCGGTGGACACGGCCCGCACACACTGACCGTCGCACTGCGCGCCCGCCGGCCCGCACCTGTCAGGTGACTCCGACGACCCACGCCATGGCCATCTCAGGTATGAAGGGCTGATCCCCGTGCACCTCACGTCCCCTCCCGTGCACCTCACGCACCAGTGCGGACCGCTGCACGACCTGCCCGACACCCCGCAGGCGTACGACGCCGTCCTCGCCGACGTCACCGAACAGGCGCTGCGCCGCCTGACCCCGCAGGGCAACCTGGAGCACCCCCACTGCGTCGACGACATCGGCGACACCTCGCTCGGCATCACCTCCCTGCTGGCACTGGCCTGGCAGCGCACCGAGGACCCGCGGCTGCCGGAGGCGGTCCGCCGCAGCCTCGCCTTCCACCTCCGCGAGCGGGTCTACCGCGGCGACAACCCGGGCTACCCGAACCTGAGGGTGCGCGGCTGCGGACTCCCGTACGCGCGCTACACCCTGGCGGCCGGCGCGCACCCCGTCGGCGACTGGCCGAGCACGGTGTGGGCGCTGCTCCAGGCCGTGAACGTCCTCGACACGGCCGACGGCCTGGTGGCGCACGAGCAGCGCGCCGAACTGCTGGAAGTGGCCCGCGGCTACTGGAGCTGGCTGACCGAGGCGACCTTCTTCAACCCCCAGGAGGCGGGCAACCAGGCCATCGGCTGCGTGGTCGGCGGCCTGATGCTGGCCCGCCACCTTCCGCCGCAGGACGGCGAGCCGGTCCGCGCCCGGGCACTCGCGCTGTACTCCGACGAGATCCGCGCCCACCGGGTCCGCGACCGGGGCGCCCTGCTGCCCCCCGAGCACGGCGGCGCCTACGACAACAACTACGGCCCGATCTCCCTCTCCTTCCTCGCCCAGGCCCACCGGGTCAGCGGCGAGGAGGTCTTCGCCGAGGACGGCGAGGCACTGGCCCGTTACCTCGACGCCCGCCTCACCGGCGGCGGCTTCGACAACGGCGGCCCCCGCTACAGCGAGCAGCACTCCGCCTTCGAGTCCGTTCTCGGCCTGCGCTACTTCGGCGCCCGCATCGGCGCCGACCTGGGCCGCTACCGGGGCGACAGCCGCTGGGCGCGGCACGCGGTCAAGGCGGACGGCGGCGTCGACGGCCACTTCGCGTGGATGCTGGTCTGGCAGATCCAGGACACCACGCGCTGGCACCGCGAGCCGTCCACCGGATCCGCGCGGCACCAACTGCGCGCCGGCACGGTCTCGGTGGCCTTCGACGACCGGATGACCCCGGCGGTCGTCGAGGCGGCCGGGACCTACTACCTGCCCGCCGCGGTCAACCGCCAGCACGGCTTCGGTCCCGTCACCGACGGCTTCCTGCTGTGCCGGCCCATGGGCCGGGTCCGGGTCCGCGACGTCCGCGCCGACGGACTGACGGCCAAGCTGGTCACCAAGCCGGTCGTCGGCCGTGACCACGTCCTGCGCAGCGTGCGCTCCCTGTACGTCACCGACGGCACCACCCTGTGGACGACGGTCGCCGTGGAGCGCCTCGACGGGACCCCCTACCTGCTGGCGGGCCTGCCGTACGCCGAGGACGACGGCGACCGGGTCCGGCGAACGGCACACGGCGCCGTCTCCTCGCCGGGCGGTCTGCGCCTCACGCACCCGGGCGCGCGGGGCGCCGAGCACTTCGACGCGCGCGCCGAACTCACCCAGGAGCAGGCCGCCTTCGCGCTCGCCGCCGACCCGCGCGGCTACGGCAACCCCGACGAGGGCTGGCGCCACCTGGTCAGCTCGACGGCACTGGAGGCGGGACCGCTCCCGGACGCGCCGGACGACCTGCACGTGTTCGCGGTGCGCCACGGCACCGAGGAACCGTTCGGCGTGACGGTCGAGCGGCGCGAGGAGGGCCTCGCCGTACGTACGGACGTCTTCACGGCGGTCATCGGGGCCGACGACGCGCACGGCGAGCCGCGGCTCACCCTGCGGCGGACCGACGCCTGAGGCGCACGGACAGGCGGCCGGGCGGCCGGGCGGTTCACCGGGGTGTGCGCACCACCAGATCCGCCCGCGCCCGCGTCGTCGCCACCAGTTCGGCGTTGCGCTGGTCCGTCCCCAGCACCCAGGCCACCGCCTCCTCGTGCGGCTTGCCGAACTCCTCGTGCCGGGCGACCAGCCGGCGGATCCGCTCGTCCTCGTCGATCTCGAGGAACCACACCTCGTCCAGGGCGGCCCGTACCCGTGGCCACGCGCCCGTGCCGACGAGGAGGTAGTTGCCCTCCGTGACGACCAGCCGGGCCGTCGGCGGCACCGGCACGGCCCCCGCGACCGGCTGCTCCAGCTCCCGCTCGAAGCCCGGCGCGTACACCGGGTCCTCGCCGTCCGTCTCCTCCCGCAACCGCCGCAGCAGGGCCGCGTACCCGGCCGCGTCGAAGGTGTCGGGCGCCCCCTTGCGGTCCCGCCGGCCGAGGCGGTCCAGTTCGACGTCGGCAAGATGGAAGCCGTCCATCGGGACATGCGCGACCCAGGGGTCCCCGGCGCCGTTCAGCTCCCGCACCAGACGCTCGGCGAGTGTCGTCTTGCCCGAGCCGGGGCTGCCCACGATGCCGAGCAGCGCCCGTCTGCCGCCGGCCCCGGCGAGGAGGCCACGGGCGCGTACGAGCAGATCGTCGAAAGTGAGCACACAGCAGAGTGTCGCAGTCTCCTGGGAGGTGACCCGCAAGGTCGCAAGGAGAGGAGGACGACCATGTCCGACGACGAGTGGCAGATCCGCACCCTGATCACCCGCTGGGCCGACGCCGTCCATCGGGGCGACCTCGATACCGTCCTCGACCAGCACGCCGAGGACCTGGTCATGTACGACGTGCCGGCGCCCCACGAGGGCATCCGGGGCCTGGCCGCCTACCGGGCGACCTGGCCGCCCTTCTTCGTCTGGCAGGCCCAGGGCGCCCGCTTCGACATCGACACCCTCGACGTCACCGCAGGTCACGACGTCGCCTATGCCCACGCCCTGCTGCGCTGCGGCACGCCCGAGGAGCTCGCCGAGTGTCCGAGCCTGCGGCTGCGGCTCACCTTCGGCCTGCGCAAGGAGCACGGCCGCTGGCTCATCGCCCACGAGCACCACTCCTTCCCGCACGACTGACCGCGCCCGGCCGCCGTACGGGCATGGCCTGCGGGGCCGGAGTGGGAATGTGTCGTGCGACACAGCGGTGAGGGGCGCGATGTGGGGGAACCGGGCCTGTATGACGTCGACGCTCGGACTCCCCGAAACGATCCAGGCCTGTCTCTTCGACCTCGACGGGGTCGTCACCCGGACGGCCGTGGTGCACGCGGCCGCCTGGAAGGAAACCTTCGACGCGTTCCTGTACGCCCGCGGAGACAAGGACTTCCGGCCGTTCGACGAGGCCCACGACTACGCCGAGTACGTCGACGGCCGCCCGCGCGCCGACGGCGTCCGCACCTTCCTCGCCTCCCGGGGCATCGAACTGCCCGAGGGCGAACCCGGTGACCCGCCCGACGCGCGGACCGTCCACGGGCTGGGCAACCGCAAGAACGAACTGCTCCTGGAGAAGATCCGCACCCAGGGCGTCCAGCCGTACGACGGCACCCTGGGCTACATAGCGGCGGCGCGCGCGCACGGCCTGCGGACGGCGATCGTCTCCTCCAGCGCCAACACCCGCGACGTGCTGCGCTCGATCGACGCCGAGCACCTCTTCGAGGTGCGGATCGACGGCGTCGTGGCGGCCGAGCGGAACCTGCCGGGCAAGCCGCGCCCCGACACGTTCCTGGCCGCCGCCCACGATCTCGGCGTCGAGCCGTCGAGGGCGGCCGTCTTCGAGGACGCGCTGGCCGGGATGGACGCGGGCCGCGCCGGGAACTTCGGGTACGTCGTCGGCGTCGACCGGGTCGGCCAGGCCGACGCGCTGTACACGCACGGCGCGGACATCGTGGTCAAAGACCTCAAGGACCTCGCGGGCGGCGCCGACGGGGGAGGGCGGGAGTGATCACCGACCGGTCCTACGCCGTCGAGCCCTGGCATGTGCGCGAGACGCGGCTCGACCTCGACGTCCTGGCGCAGAGCGAGTCCGTGTTCGCGCTCTCCAACGGGCACGTCGGCTGGCGCGGCAACCTGGACGAGGGCGAGCCGCACGGCCTGCCCGGCGCCTACCTCAACGGCGTCCACGAACTGCACCCGCTGCCGTACGCCGAGGCCGGCTACGGCTACCCGGAGTCCGGGCAGACCGTCATCAACGTCACCAACGGCAAGATCCTGCGGCTGCTGGTCGACGACGAGCCGTTCGACCTGCGCTACGGGCGGCTCGTCGCGCACGAGCGGGTGCTCGACCTGCGCCGGGGCGTCCTGGAGCGGACCTGCGAGTGGACCTCGCCCGCCGGTTCCACGGTCCGGGTGCGCTCGACCCGGCTGGTCTCGCTCACCCAGCGGGCCGTGGCCGCCGTCGCCTACGAGGTGGAGGCCGTCGGCAGCAGCTCCCGGGTGGTGATCCAGTCCGAGCTGGTCACCAACGAGAGCCTGCCCGACCCGAACGGCGACCCGCGCGCGGCCCGGGCCCTGAAGTCGCCGCTGGAGCCGGAGGAGGACGTGGCCGTCGGCCGGCGGCTGCGGCTCGTCCACCGCACGAAACGCAGCGGGCTGCGGGTCGCCGTGGCCGCCGACCACGAGGTGACCGGCCCCGAGCGGACCACGGTCAGCAGCGAGAGCAACGTCGACGTCGCCCGGCTCACCGTCACCTCCGTGCTGGAGCCCGGCGAGCGGCTGCGGGTGGAGAAACTCGTCGCCTACGGCTGGTCCGGCGCCCGCTCCCGGCCCGCGATGAGCGACCAGGTGGAGGCGGCCCTCGCGGCGGCCGGACACAGCGGCTGGTCGGGCCTCCTGGACGACCAGCGCGCCTACCTCGACGACTTCTGGTCCCGCGCGGACGTCGAGGTCGACGGCGACGAGGAGATCCAGCAGGCCGTCCGCTTCGCCCTCTTCCACGTGCTCCAGGCCGGTGCCCGCGCCGAACAACGCGCCATCCCCGCCAAGGGGCTGACCGGGTCCGGCTACGACGGTCACGCCTTCTGGGACACCGAGACCTTCGTGCTGCCCCTGCTCACCTACACCGCGCCCGGCGCCGTCGCCGAGGCCCTGCGCTGGCGGCAGAACACCCTGCCCGCCGCCCGCGAACGGGCCGTCCAACTCGGCCTGCGCGGCGCCGCGTTCCCCTGGCGGACGATCGAGGGCTCGGAGGGCTCGGCGTACTGGCCGGCCGGAACCGCCGCCTTCCACGTCAACGCCGACATCGCCGACGCCGTGGTCCGGTACGTCACGGCGACCGGGGACCGGGACTTCGAAGCGGCCACCGGCGTCGAACTGCTGGTGGAGACCGCCCGGTTGTGGCGCTCGCTCGGCCACCACGACGCGCACGGCACCTTCCACATCGACGGCGTCACAGGCCCCGACGAGTACAGCGCGGTCGCCGACGACAACACCTACACCAACCTCATGGCCCGGGCGAACCTGCTCGCCGCCGCCGACGCCGTCGCACGGCACCCGGGCGAGGCCGCCCGGCTCGGCGTGGACGAGGAGGAGAGCGCGGCCTGGCGGGACGCGGCCGAAGCGGTGCACGTGCCCTACAACCACGAACTCGGCGTGCACGAACAGCACGCGGGCTTCACCCGCTACCAGCAGTGGGACTTCGCGGGCACCCGCCCCGACCAGTACCCCCTGCTGCTCAACTTCCCCTACTTCGACCTCTACCGCAAACAGGTCGTCAAGCAGGCCGACCTGGTGCTGGCGATGTACACCTGCGCGGACCACTTCGACGAGGAGCAGATCGCCCGCAACTTCGCCTACTACGAGCCGCTGACCGTCCGCGACTCCTCCCTCTCGGCCTGCTGCCAGGCGGTGATCGCCGCGCAGGCCGGCCATCTGGGGCTGGCCTACGACTACACGACCGAGGCCGCGCTGATGGACCTCGCCGACCTGGAGCACAACACCCGCGACGGACTGCACATCGCGTCCCTCGCGGGCACCTGGATGGCCCTGGTCGCCGGCTTCGGCGGGCTGCGCGGTGACAGCGAGGGCCTGCGTTTCGCACCCCGGCTGCCGGAGAGGTTCAGCCGTCTCGCCTTCAGCGTCCAACTCCTCGGCCGCCGCCTGCGGGTGGAGATCGGCCCGGACAAGGCCACGTACACCCTGCTGTCCGGCTCACCGCTGACGATCCGTCACCACGGCGCCGAGGTGCTGGTGAACGGCGACGGCCCCGTCGTACGCCCCGTACCGCCCGTCCCGGCCCGACCGGTACCGCGCCAGCCCCCGCACCGGGGGCCGAACACCCGCTGACACCCGGCCCGGCGTCCGGCGGTGTGTTTCCCTGCCGCCGCGCGCTGGTAGGTGGTCGGGTGTGTCCCGGACGGCGGCGAGGGGGAGCGGCATGGCGGAGAGTGGACACGACGGGCGGCTCGCGGTCGGGCAGCGCCGCACCGGGCCGGACGGCCCGCCCGCCACCGGGCCGCGCTCGTCGTAGCAGGCAGCACCCGGTGAGCCGGGCACGGCCTGCTGGAGCACGTGCCTCGGCATGCCGCCCGGTGAGCCTGTCCCGCGGGACAGGCTCACCGGCGTCTCAGGCCGTGCCCTTCTGGCCGCCCTGGGTGAAGTCGCAGTCGTGCCGCATTGCGCAGCGCGTCAGGTGTGCGCGTACGGTTTCACACGGGTCCGCCATGATCAAGGAAAAATCCGGCAACCCGCCTGTGTACAAGTCTTCCCGGCTCCCGGTCTCAGTCGCGTACCCCCCACTCCTTGCGCCGTCGGGCGATCTGCTGGACCGGATCGCCGGTGTACGACCAGGGCGTGCGGGTCACCCGGTGGCCGAGGATCCGCAGGAGCGGCGTCGCCACGTCCGCGGTGCCCGCCGAACACGCCGCGTGCGCCAGGTAGTTGAAGTCGCGCAGCTCGCCCGGGGCGACGGCGTCCTCCTCGCGGCCCATGACCCAGCGTTCCCAGGTGCGGCGGACGTCGCTGACAGCGCCGTCGTTGTTCCAGTGCTGGCCGAGGCCCACCGCGGTGGAGCGGTCCTCGCGCGCGTCGAGGGCGTGGCGGAACTCCTCGACGCGGGCGTACTGCACCAGCACCGGCAGCGGACAGCCCGGCGGGGCCGCGCCTGCCGCGTCACGGGCGAAGTCGTACATCAGCCCGTGCGAGCCGTGCCAGCGGGCGGAGTAGTAGTGCAGCACCTGGAGGTGCCCCTCCATGCTGTACGGATCCCGCTGGTGCAACTCGTCCCACCAGCGGGCCAGTTCCTGTCGGCGCACCCCGGCCGGATAGAGGCGGGCGACCGAGATCAGCGAGGTCCACGGTGTCGGGTCGTCCAGGTACGCCTCGGCGGCGGACAGACACGCCAGTACCGCGCCGTCGACCCGGGTCTGGTCGATCGGCACGCCACGGCCCGCGGTGATCGCCACGTTGAACGCCCGGGCCGTCTCCGTGGCCGCCCGCAGCACCAGCGCGTCGGCGCTGTGCGGCTCGGCGGCCAGCCAGGTCTCCACCGTCGAACTCCCCGCGCAGGCCTGCGCCAGCAGCCGCACCCGGTGACCGCGGGAGAGCCAGTCGGGGCCGGTGGCGCGCAGCAGGTCCCGCAGACCCTGCCAGCGGCCGATGACGATGTCGTGCCGGGTGGAGGACAGGGGGGCGTCCCCGCAGTCGGGGTCGAAGTCGGGAGCGAAGCGGTCGCGTGCCATCGGGTCCCCTCTCAGAAGTCGGTGGAGAGACCCTCGTGGCCGGCCGAGTGCGTCGCCGGGCGCCCCTCGGGCACGTAGTCGGCCTCGACGGTGCGCGAGGCGTCCAGCCGGGCGGGCCGGTAGTAGTCGCTGCCCTGCCGCCAGTACCAGAGCATCGGCACCAGCCCCACGGCGAGTCCGCCGATGCCGATGGCGACCGCAGCGGGGTTCAGCTCACCGAGCGACTCCACGAAGATCCAGAACATGAACACGGCGCCGAACAGCGGCCACAGCCCGCCGAGGAGGAAGTCGGAGGGGGACTTCAGCAGCGTCTTGCGGTAGGCGACGACCGCGGCGAGGCCCGCCAGTCCGTAGTAGACGGCGATCTGGAGGCCGATCGCCGCGATGGCGTCGGCGAGGATGTCGCCCACCGAGCCCAGCGCGTTGGAGGCGACGAACAGCACCAGCGCCACCCCGCCCACCACCGCGATCGCCACCCAGGGCGTGTTCCAGGTGCGGTGCACCCGGCCGAGCGCGGACGGCATCGTACGGTCCCGGCCCATAGCGAACAGCGAGCGCGTGACCTGGATCAGGGTCGTCTCCAGGGTGGCGACGGTGGACAGCATCACGGCCACGATCAGCACCTTGCCGCCCCAGCCCGGCCACACCTCCTCGCCCAGCGCCGCCAGCACGTTCGCGCCGTTGTCCTCGATCTGCTGCGAGCTGAGGATGACGTTCACCGCGATGGTGAAGACCTCGAAGAGGAGAAAGACGATGCCCACCCCGATCAGCCCCGCCAGGCCCGTCGTACGGCGGCTGTCGCGGGTTTCCTCGCTGAGGTTGCTGGTCACGTCCCAGCCCCAGTAGTAGAAGGCGGCGACCAGCGCGCCCGACGCGAAACCGGACACCCCGTCGAAATGGCCGAATCCGAGCCAGGACCAGTCGAACGGCAGCGAGTTGTCCGTGTGGAGGAGGGCGAGCACCGCGAACAGCGCCAGGATGGCCAGCTCCACACCCGACATGATCAACTGCGCGCGCACGGTGAGCCGGGCCCCGCCCAGCACCACGGCCAGCATCACCACGAACCAGGCGGCGCCGACGACGGTCGACAGTGCCGTGTCGTCGGCGAGGCCCTCGTCGAACAGGGCGAGCGTCATCGACCCGGCCGGCAGCGAGCCCGCCACCATGAAGATGGTCGCCGAGATCACCAGCGCCCAGCCGCTGATGAAGCCCAGGAAGGGGTGGAGCGTACGCCCCACCCAGGAGTAGCTGGCGCCCGCGTTGACGTCGATCCGGCTGAGTCGGCTGAAGGCCAGCGCGATGCCCAGCATCGGTATCGCGCAGTACAGCAGCGCCGCCGGTCCGGCCAGGCCCACGGCGCCGGCCAGAACCGCCGTGGTGGCGGCGATGGAATAGGCCGGCGCGCTGCCGGCGACCGCCATCACCACCGTGTCGAAGGTGCCCAGGACGTTCGCCTGGAGGCCTCTTCCGGTGCTGTTGCTCATGGTTGCGCTGCTTTCCGTCGTGCACGCCGCCCGGGCGGGGAGGACCCGGCGGCTATGGGGGGTGAGGGTGAGGCGCCGCCGTGCGTCGCGAGGGGATGACCTCGGGGGACGTCGGCGGGGAAGGACGCGGAGGGGACCGTCTCAGCACTGTGTTCGCGGACGGTCACACCGAGTGTGCGAGTGACTATAGCCCCAACGATTGAGGTTTCAAGATTGACCGATAAGTAATGTCCACGGCCGCCCGTGCGGCTGGCATGTGCCGTGATTGGAGTGGGCCGCACGGGAAACGCGGACGGGGAGACAGCAGCCCCCGACGGCGAAGGAGCAACCCATGGGTACGGAGTCCGAGGCGATGGGCGACGACGTCTACCAGCCCACCGGAACGAACGAGGAACAGCAGGACGCCGCTCCGCTCGACCTCCAGGGCGCCGTCGGGGAACGCACTTACGACGACACCCTCGACGAGGGCTACTCCCCGCCGGAGAAGCCGCTCGGCGTGACCAAGTACGGCACCACCGCGGCCGAACAGCACGACGGCGAAAGCCTCGACCAGCGCCTCGCCCAGGAGGTCCCGGACGTCTCGGAACCGGTCGGCGACGGCGTCGGCGACCTCCCGGGCGGCGAGGGCGAACCCGTCGACCCCGAGGCCGGCGACCGGCGCGCGGGACGGCTCGTCGCCCCCGACGAGGGCGCCCACCCCGACGCCACCCCACAGGAGATCGCCCAGGACGTGGGCATCGACGGCGGGGCCGCGGGCGCCGAGGAGGCCGCCGTCCACATCATCGACGAGTGAGCGCCTGCGGTCCCTGGCTTCCCGCTGCCCTCAGTCGCCGATGCGGTCCAACTGCCGTAGCCGGTTGGTGGCGTCGAGGGCGGCGACCTTGTACGACTCCGCCAGCGTCGGGTAGTTGAACACCGCGTCGACCAGATAGTCGACGGTCCCGCCACAGCCCATCACCGACTGCCCGATATGGATCAGCTCGGTCGCTCCGGTGCCGAAGCAGTGCACCCCGAGCAGCTTCCGGTCCCCGGGCGAGACCAGCAGTTTGAGCATGCCGTGGGCGTCGCCGATGATCTGCCCGCGGGCCAGTTCGCGGTAGCGGGCTATGCCCACCTCGAACGGCACGCTCTCCTCGGTGAGCTGGTCCTCCGTCCGCCCCACGAAGCTGATCTCCGGGATCGTGTAGATGCCGATCGGCTGGAGGTGGTGCATCTGCCCGACGGGCTCGCCGCACGCGTGGTACGCGGCCGCCCGGCCCTGCTCCATCGCCGTCGCCGCGAGCGCCGGGAAACCGATGACGTCGCCGACGGCGTAGATGTGCGGAACCGGCGTGCGGTAGTGCTCGTCGACCTCGATCCGGCCGCGCCGGTCCGCCGCCAACCCGGCCTTGTCCAGGCCCAGATCGTCGGTCAGGCCCTGCCGCCCCGCCGAGTACATCACCGCGTCGGCGGGGATCTTCTTGCCGCTCTCCAGCACGGTCAGCGCACCCCGCGCATGCCGTTCCACGGCGGCGACGGTCTCCCCGAAACGGAAGGTCACCGCCAGGTCCCGCAGGTGGTACTTGAGCGACTCGATGACCTCGACGTCGCACATGTCGAGCATCCCGGCCCGCTTCTCCACCACCGTCACCCGGCTGCCCAGCGCGGCGAACATGGACGCGTACTCCATGCCGATCACCCCGGCCCCGACGATCACCATGGACTGCGGAACCCGCTCGATCGTCAGGACGTTGTCGGAGTCGAGGATGGTCCGCCCGTCGAACTCCACGCTGTCCGGCCGGGCCGGCCGCGTCCCGGTGGCGATCACGACGTGCTCGGCGCTGATCAGCCTTTCCTGCCCGGTGATCTCGCGCAGCGCGACGGTGTGGGCGTCGACGAACCGGCCGGTGCCGGCGAACAGGGCGACATGGTTGCGGGACAGCTGACTGCGGATGACATCGATCTCCCGCCCGACCACGTGCTCGGTACGGGCGGTCAGATCGGCGACGGTGATGTTCTCCTTGAGGCGGTAACTCTGTCCGTACAGGTCCCGTTGGGTGAGACCGGTGAGATACAGCACCGCCTCGCGCAGGGTCTTGGAGGGAATGGTGCCGGTGTGGAGGGAGACCCCACCGACCATGTCGGGGCGGTCGACGACGGCGACCCGGCGGCCCAGTTTGGCCGCGGCGATGGCGGCCTTCTGGCCGCCGGGACCTGATCCGAGGACGAGCATGTCGAAGTCGGGCATCCTCGGGAGTCTGGCAGCCGCGGGGCCCGCCGCGAAAGGGTGAGCCCCGATTGCCCCGATTACTAGGGCAGCAGCTTCTCGATCGCGCTGGGTCCCTCCTCGGCGAGCTTGCGCCGCGCCCACTCGAGATTGCGCGGGGTGATGTCCCGGCCGGTGGCGAGGACCATGTCCTCCGGCGACACCTCGGTGCCGGTACGGGTGTGGAGCAGCTTGTCCGGGGTGGCGCGGTCCGGGGAGGGCTGGGCGGCGCCGGGCTCTGACGTCGGCATGATGTCTGCTCCTCGCGTCCGAAGGGAGGCTTCGGCCCGGTGCGGTCATCGGGTCCACTAACACCATTCATCCTGGAGCCGCACCCTGCAATCCGATCAGCTGCGGCTGAGATGCCGGGAAGATCGGCCCGGCGTCTAATGGCTCCATGGCACCCACCACCGCCGGGAACCCGCACCGCGGGGGACTGCGCAGGCTTGGCGCCTGGTGCGCCCGTCACTTCGTGATCGTCATCGTCGCCTGGATCGTGGCCGTCGTGGCCCTCCAGGCGGTCAACCGCTCCGTCGGCGGGACCTACGAGGACGACTTCCAGCTGCCGGGCGTGCAGTCCACCGAGGGCCTGGACGTGCTCAAGGCGCACGACCCGCAGGCCGGCGGCTACAGCAGCCAGATCGTCCTGCACGACGACCAGTCCGTGAGCACGCTGAGTTCCCAGCTGTCCACGGCCGTCGGCGACCTCCGGAAGCTCCCCCACGTGCTCACGGCCGTGGACCCGCTCTCCGTGACGTCGTCGAAGGTCGGCCCGGTGTCGAGCGACGGCAGGACCGCGTATGTCACCGTCCGCTTCGACGTACAGCCCTCCACCCTCGGCGACGACTACCTGACCGGCGTCGACGAAGCCGTCCAGCCGCTGCGGGCGGCCGGCGCCGACGTCGAGTACGGCGGTTCCCTCGGTGAGCTCGCCCGGCCCGCCGCGAACGACCGGATCAGCGAGCTGATCGGCTTCGCGGTCGCCATCGTCGTCCTGCTCGTCGGCTTCGGCAGCGTCATCGCGGCCGGACTGCCCCTGGTCACCGCCCTGATCAGCGTGGTCGGCGGACTCGCCTGCCTCGGGCTGCTGGCCGCCGCCTTCACCTTCGCCACCGTCTCGCCGACCCTCGCCACCATGATCGGACTGGGCGTCGGCATCGACTACGCCCTCTTCCTGACCACCCGGCACCGGCAGAACCTGATGGACGGCGCCGATCCCGCCGAGGCCGCCGGACACGCCAACGCCACCAGCGGCCGCGCCGTGCTCGTGTCCGGCACCACCGTGATCATCGCGCTCTTCGGTCTGTACGCGTCCGGGGTGTCCTTCATCGGCAAACTCGGACTCGCCGCCGCCGTCACCGTCGTCACCGCCGTCATCGGCGCCCTCACCCTCGTGCCGGCCCTGCTCGGGCTCATCGGCAGACACATCGACCGCTACCACGTCCGCAAACCGGTCGCCGAGACCGACGCCGAACCGGGCGCCGTCCCGCACGGCACCTGGCACCGCTACGCCAAGCGCGTCGAGCGCAGGCCCTGGGAGTACCTCGGCGCCGGCGTGGCCGTCATCGCGATCCTCGCCATCCCGGTCTTCTCCATCCAGCTCGGCCACATCGGCGACGGCGCCGACCCGACCTCCTTCACCGACCGGCGGGCCTACGACCTGATGACCGACGCCTTCGGGCCCGGCTCCAACGGCCCCCTCACCGTCGTCATCGACCAGACGTCCGTCCCCTCCGACAAGCGCTCCGACCTCTCCACCCAGGCGCAGAAGACGCTGAGCGCGGTGCCCGGCGCGGCCACGGTCACCCCGCTGACCCCCACCAGCGACGGCGACGTGCTGCTCGCGACCGTCTACTCCCAGCAGTCCCCGCAGGACGCGAGCACCACCGACCTGACGAACCGTCTCGTCGACGACACCCTCCCCGACGCGGTCTCCGGCTACGACGCCAAGGGCTATGTCACCGGCACCACGGCCGCCCAGGTCGACTTCCGCGACATCGTCGCCAGCCGGCTGCCCCTGATCATCGGCGTGGTCGTCCTGCTCGCCTTCCTGATCATCCTCGCCGTGTTCCGCGGCCTCCTCGTCGCGGTCAAGGCCGCCGTCCTCAACGTCCTGTCGATCACCGCCTCGTACGGCGTGGTCGTCGCCGTCTTCCAGTGGGGCTGGGGCGGGCCCGCGCTGGGCGTGCACGGTGACGTGCCCATCGAGAGCTATGTGCCGATGATGATGTTCGCGATCATCTTCGGCCTCAGCATGGACTACGAGATCTTCCTGCTGTCCCGGGTGCACGAGGCCTGGCTGCGCACCGGCGACGCCAAGGACTCGGTCGCCCACGCCCTGGAGATCACCGCCCGGGTCATCACCTGCGCGGCCCTGATCATGGTGAGCGTGTTCGCGGCGTTCATCATCAGCGACAACATCGTCGTCAAGATGCTGGGCCTGGGCCTCGCCGTCAGCGTGCTGATCGACGCCACCGTGGTGCGGCTGCTCATGGTGCCCGCCGTCATGACCCTGCTGGGGGCGCGCGCCTGGTGGACCCCGCACTGGCTGGACCGGATCCTGCCGCACATCGACGCCGAGGGCGACGCGGAGACCCTCAGCGGTCCGCCCGACCCACCGGCTCGAGAACGAGCATCGTGACGTCGTCGCGGACGGCGGGGCAGTGCCGCAGGACGTTCGTCCACACCCGTTCGGCCGTCGTCGCCGGGTCGGCGTCGGCGGCGAGGGCGGGCAGCCGGTCGAGCAGGGGGTAGAAGACTCCGTCGGCGTCTCTGGCCTCCGAGACGCCGTCGGAGGCCAGGAAGAGGCGGTCGCCGGGGCGCAGCGGCAGGACGTGCGCGGTGAGCGGGGCGCCCTCCGGGAGACCGAGCCCCAGGGGCGTCCACGGGACGACGTCCAGCTCCGTGGCCGTGCCCCCGCGCAGCAGCACCGGCGGCGGATGCCCGCAGACGACCACGCTCACGGCGTCCGCGTCCGGCGTGAACTCCAGCAGGACCGCCGTCGCGAACAGCTCGGCGTGCCGGACCCGCGCCGAGTCGACCGTCAGCCGTCGGTCCAGCCGGGCGGCGACCCGCGCCAGGTCCGGCTGGTCGAGCACCGCCTCCCGGAACGCCCCCAGGAGCGAGGCCACCGTCGCCACCGCCGCCAGCCCGTGCCCCTGGACGTCGCCCAGCACCGCCCGCACCCCGTGCTCGCTCGTCCGGACGTCGAAGAAGTCACCGCCGACCAGGGTCCCGCGCTGCGCCGCCCGGTACAGACCCGCGCAGCGCACCGGACCCACCCGCTCGGGGACCGGCGGCACCAAGGCGTTCTGCGCGGCCTCGGCGATCGTGCGCTCGGTGTCCAGCTGGGCGTCCCGGCGACGGCGGACGAACGCCACGAACACGCTCAGCACCGCGACGAAGGACACCGTCAGCACATCGGTCTGGCCCGGCTGGTCGAGCTGGAACGCGGGCAGGTTGAGCATCACGACCACGGCCGCGCCGAGCAGCGCGGTCGCCGCCGGACCGTACGACAGCACCGCCAGCGGCGGGATCGCGCCCAGCATGAACCCGATGTCCAGCGGCTCGGGACTGACCAGGGTGGCGACGCAGACGCCCGCGGCCAGCACGAGCGGCAGCGCCCGCACCCAGCGCGGCGGCGGCGCGCCCCGCAGCCAGCCCCGCCGCTCCCCGTCCAGTCGTCCCACATCCTCAACGCTCCACCGTGGCCGCGGCGGGCGCACGCCGAAAAACCGCTGGACGCGATCGAGGAGGCCCCCCTACCGTGTGATCGCACGCCCGGACACCCACGGAAGGAGGCGAGCGCCATGCGATCCACATTCGTCCCGCGCTCCCACTCCGTGACCCCGGCGTGCCGCGTCTGACCCACGTCCGACGCCCCGGGAGCGCACCACGCCGTACGCCACCCGGAGGAATCCGTGACCGATCTGGTCATCCGCGCTCTCGACGAGAGCGACGCCCATCTGTTCGACACCCTGCCCGACCCGCTGCGCGCCGCCGACGCCTTCGGCAGGATCGCCTACCGGCCCGACTGGAAGCGCGTCGCCCTGCGGGACGGCCGGGTCGTCGCCCGCGCCGTCTGGTGGGGCGGGCCCGAGGACACCGAACCGCTCGTGGTGCATTGGTTCGACTTCGCCGACGGCGAGGAGGAGGCCGCGGCCGAACTCCTGCGCACCGCCCCCTGGCAGGTCGGCCTGGAACTGGTCATGCCCGGCGGCTGGCGCGACGACCCCGCCATGCGGGCCGCCGTCGAGGCCCGCCACGCCGCCGCCCGCGCGGCCGGCCACATCCCGCTGGTGGAACGCTTCGTGTACCGCTGGACCCCGGAGTGCGGACTGCCGGACCGTCCCGGCCGCCTGCGCTTCGCCCCCGAACCGGACGACGCGGTGTTCTTCGACGCCCTGCGCCGGATCCACTCCGACACCCTCGACGTCCACGCCCGCAAGGCCATCAAGGAAGGCGGCCTCGGCCAAGCCGCCCAGGAGGAGATCGACTTCTTCCGCTGGTGCCCGTCACCGCGCGAGTGGTGGCAGGTCGCCCGCACCCCTGAGGGCGACCTGGCCGGCATCCACATCCCGGCCCACAACCCCTCAGGACCCTGTGTCGGCTTCATCGGTGTGCTGCCGGACCACCGGGGTCACGGCTACGCCTACGACCTGCTCGCCGAGTGCACCCACCATCTCGTCGAGCGGGGTGCCGAGTTCGTCGCGGCCGCCACGGACCAGGGGAACTTCCCGATGGCGGCGCACTTCGCGAAGGCCGGCTATCCGATCGTGCGGGAGCGGGTGAACTTCGAGCTCGGCTGACAGCCGACCGAGCCCTGGGACAGGTCCCGCCAGGTCCCGCCGAGTCCCTGCCGGTGCTGGTTGGGTACTGGCGGGCCCTGGCAGGTTCCAGGGGCTTTGAGGTGGCGGTGCGTCAGCGCGCTGCGGCCGCCAGCAGGGCCTCGGCGTCGGTCAGGATCTCCGTGACGCGCAGGCCGAACGCGGCGTCGCAGGCGTGGGGGCGGCCGTCACGGGCCGACGCGAGCAGTTCGTCCGCGGCCCGGGTGAGGGCGTCGGCGGCGTCGCCGCCACCCTGGGGGAGCCGAGTCACCCCGGCCGTGCCACGCAGTTCCACGCCCGCGCCCGTCGCCGCGGGCGGCGCCGTCAGACTGAGCGTCAGCGTGCTGGAGGCACCGTCCACATGGTCCATGACCACATGGACGGTGTCGCGGGGACCATGGGCCGCGGCCGTCACCCGGCGGACGTCGCCGAGGACCGGCAGCAGCACGGACAGCGCGTGCGGACCCACGTCCCACAGCGCGCCCTTCTCGCCCCGCCAGGGCGTGGCGAAGGGGTGGTCGCCCGTACCGTGGAACACGTCGCCCAGCCACTGGGCGTGCCCGGTGAACCACCCCCCGCTCTCCGCCTGTTCGGCGATCCAGGCGCAGGCCTCGGGCACGAACCGGGTGGTGAAGAAGACGACCGAGGCGACCCCGGCCTCCTGCGCGGCCCGGACCACGCCCCGCGCTCCCGCCACCGTCGCGGCGACGGGCTTGTCGAGCAGGAGATGACAGCCGGCCCCGGCGGCCCGCACCGCGAGCTGTGCCTGGACGTCCGGCGGCAGGGCGACGGCCACCGCGTCCACATCCGTGAGCAGGGCGTCCACGTCGTCGTAGGCCCGTGTCCCGTGCCGGTCGGCGAGTTCCTTCGCCGCCTCCGGGCGCCGGCCCCAGACGCCGGCGAAGTCGAGCGCGTCGTGCGCCTCCAGAACGGGGGCGTGGACCATCTGCGCCCACGGGCCGGTGCCGAGCAGACCGATGCGCATACCGCTGACTCTCCCTGGTGCCGACCGACGTGACGGGTGACGTCCTCGCCGGGACGCCGGTTCCGACCGCGAGCCTCGCACACCGCCGCCCTCCGGGACACCCCGAGCGGTACCCCCGGGCCGTCAGGCAGCCCGGGCCTGCGTCGACAGGGAGTCGTCCGCCACCGCGTCGGCGGCGGAGGCGCCCCGGACCAGGCGGAGATGCCGCCGGTGCCCGGCATGGCGCCGCTCGGCCCGGACCGGCGCGAGCAGGCGTTCCTCGACCCGGTCCAGGACCGCCGACAGCACGGACAGCAGCGGCAGCAGCAGTACGGCGACCCAGAGCACGGTTCTCTCCTCGGCAGGCGACGAGATGCCGGGTGCTCCGAATCGGGCCGCTGATGCCTGCCGGGCGCGGGTCAGGGCCCAGGCGGCGCGGCGAAACCCGTCAGCAGGGCGTCCGCCTGGGCCAGTCCGCTCTCCGCGGAGATCTCCCGCACGGTCTGCGCGGACCGGATCGTGGCGAACGCGACCCGACCGTCCTCGAGCCGGTAGCCGTACACGGCGGGCCTCGGCAGGCTGTTGTACGACCAGTGCGCCGAGAAGTAGTACCCGCCCGTGTCGTGCAGCACCACCAGGTCCCCCTCGGAGAGGGCGGGCAGTGGCCGGTCGTGCGCCACGACGTCCCCGGCGAAGCAGAGTGGTCCGGCGACGTCCTGCCGCACGAGGGGCGTCCGCTTGGGCGTGCCGTCCGGGCTGTACGCGGACACCCGCAGTGGCCAGGCCTCCGGCATGAAGACGGTGCGGGTGGCGACCTGCCCGCCGGCATGGGTGAGCGCGACCCGGCGTCCACCGGCGTCCTTGACGTACTCGACCAGGGCCGCCGTGAAGCCGTTCTTCGCGATCAGGGAGCGGCCGAACTCGGTGACCACCTGGTAGCGGCCGTCCAGCAGCGCCGGCTCGGCGGCGGTCAGCGCGGCCACGTATTCCGCGTAGGTGGGGGTGACCGTGTCGTCGGCGAAGTTCACCGGCAGCCCGCCGCCCAGGTCGAGGCTGGTCACCTGGCGGCGGCCGACGTACGCGTTGATCTCCTCGGCGAGCCGGTGCGTCTGGGCGAGGCCCTGCGCGATCAGCGGCAGCGGGCAGCCCTGCGAGCCCACGTGCGCGTGCAGCCGGGTCAGCCACGGCCGCCGCGCGAAGGCCTCGACGACGCGGGTGCGGGCCCCCGGGTCACGCAGGGCCACCCCGAACTTGGAGTGCGCGGTCGCCGTGCTCATCGCACCGATCGACCCGCCCCCGACCTGCGGGTTGACCCGAACCCCGAGCACCGACGCGCAGTCCTCGGGGCGCAGGGCGTCGATCCGGTCCAGCTCGTCGAGGTTGTCCGCGTTGAGCGCGACGCCCAGGGCGAGGGCCTCCCGGATCTCCCGGCGGGTCTTCGCCGGCGAGTCCAGCACGATGTGCGCCGGGGCGAACCCCGCGTCCAGCGCCAGGCGCAGCTCGCCGGGGCTCGCCACCTCGCAGCCCATGCCCGCGTCGGCGAGCAGCCGCAGCACCGGCACCAGGGAACAGGCCTTGGCGGCGAAGGTGTGCAGGACGTCCGGCACCTGTGCGAACGCCTCGTGCAGGCCGGCGACGCTGTCGCGCACGCCCCGCACGTCGACGAACCCGGCCAGCGGCCGGTCCTCGCCGAGCAGCCCGTCCGTGACGGCCTGCCGGACGGCGAGGGCGACGGGAGAGTCGTCGGTCGGCTGGTCGGTCCGTTGACCTGTCGCCTGGTCGGTGCGCTGGTCGGTGCGCTGGTTCTCGGTGGGGAGCAGCACGTGCTCGTCTCCTTCGGGCGAGGAAGGCCGTCACGCGGTCGGGTGACACTTCCAGATTCCTCCCGCGCCGGGCGCGCGTCTTCGGGGACCGGGCCAAAGACGAGCGGAACCTTTGTGCACGCGGACGAACGCAACGCCCCCTCGGGCGTCGGAGCGTCCGAGCGCGGGCACCCGAGCACCCGAGCGCTCAGGACCCCTCGGGCGGGACCAGCCGGACCGCGAGGGTCAGCAGCAGCCGGGTGTCGGGATCGTCGAGGTCCACGCCGTACCGCTCCCGGACCCGGCCCAGCCGGTAACGGAGCGTGTTGGCGTGCACGACCAGGCGCCGGGCCGCCTCGGGGACGTCGCCCCCGGCGTCGAAGTACGCGGCCAGGGTCCGTACCAGCTCACCGCCCGCGGCGAGGTCCGTGCGGATGAGGTCGTGGCACCGGCCCGCCGCAGGACCCCGTGTGCTCCCCGCCGACGATAGGCGTCATGGGCCGCGGCGCCGGCCGCACCGGGCCCGTCTCCCGGTTTCCTCCGGTGGAAAGCCACGAGACCGACGACCGCGATGCCGACGACCGCGAGACCGGTGATCACGAGACCGGTGACCGCGAGACCGGTGACCGCGATGCCGATGATCACGAGACCGGTGACCGCGAGACCGGTGACCGCAAGACCGGTGAGCACAAGACCGGTGACATCGCCGATCCCCGCGCACCGGCCCCGCCCCGACAGTGGCACCGCCAGCTCAGCGGCGGCGCCCCTCGCGGCCCGCCCGACCGAGAGGACGACTCGTCGTGCAGCATCACGTGCGCACCGGTGCGGCCCACCGCGCCTCCACCGGCTCCCCCCACCGCAGGTCCGGACAGCTCGCCAGGCTCGCCACGGCGGTCGCCGCCGTCGTCGGCCTCACCACGCTCAGCGGCCCCGGCGCGCAGGCGGCGGACAACCCCTACGAGCGGGGCCCGGCGCCGACCATCGCCGGTATCGAGGCGGTGCGCGGCCCGTACGCGGTCTCCCAGACCACCGTCTCCTCGCTCGCCGTCACGGGCTTCGGCGGTGGCACGATCTACTACCCGACCACCACCGGCGACGGCACCTTCGGCGCGATCGCCGTCGCACCCGGCTACACCGGGACCCAGTCCTCCATCGCCTGGCTGGGCCCGCGGCTGGCGTCCCAGGGCTTCGTCGTCTTCACCATCGACACCCTCACCACGCTGGACCAGCCCGACTCCCGCGGCCGTCAGCTGCTCGCGGCCCTGGACCACCTCACGCAGGTCAGCTCGGTCCGTACCCGGGTCGACAGCGGCCGGCTCGGCGTCATGGGCCACTCGATGGGCGGCGGAGGCAGCCTGGAGGCCGCCAAGGCGCGGCCCTCCCTCCAGGCCGCGATCCCGCTCACGCCGTGGAACCTCGACAAGTCCTGGCCCGAGGTCGGCACCCCCACGCTGATCGTCGGCGCCGACGGCGACACGGTCGCCCCCGTCGCGAGCCACGCGGAGCCGTTCTACTCCAGCCTGCCGTCCTCCCTGGACCGCGCCTACCTGGAGCTGAACAACGCCACTCACTTCACCCCGAACTCGTCGAACACGACGATCGCGAAGTACGGCATCTCGTGGCTGAAGCGCTTCATCGACAACGACACGCGCTACGAGCAGTTCCTGTGCCCGCTGCCGCAGCCGAGCACGACGATCGACGAGTACCGGGGCAACTGCCCGCACACCTCCTGAGACACCGTGAGGAGAACGGGGGCCGCTGCCGCCGTCGCCGTCGCTGTGCCCGTGCACGCGGCGCGGCGGCGGCCGTTGGGACCCGGCACAAGGTGTGCCACGCCCGTCGCACACGAACCCACTGGTGACAGGCCCCGAACGGCCCGCGCCGCCCTCCTCGCCGACCCGGTCGGACGGCTTCCACCGCCCGTTACCCGTACGTAACGTCACGGGAATGACCGGACAGACGACCGTCGGCGGCGGTGTGCGGGTGGTGACCGGTGAACCCGGTTGCGGCCGCACGGCGTTCCTGGCCCGCGCCGCCCGCTCGTGCCCGGGCGCGTCCGTGGTCGGTGTTCGGGCCGACCCGGCTGCGCCTGCCGCACCCCTCGGGGGTCTGCGCGCGCTGCTGGGCGCCCTCGGCGCACCGGTGGGCCCGTGGTCCGCCGGCGGCCCGCCCTGCGCGGTACTCCTCGACGCCCTGCGGGCCGCCTCCACCGGTACGCCGCTGCTGGTGTGCGTCGACGACGCGCATCTGTGGGACGCCCCCACCAGGGCCGCAGTGGGCCGCGCAGCCGAGCAGCTGCGCGGGAACGGCCGGGTGAGCGTGCTGCTGAGCGTGTCCGGACACCGCCCGGTCGACCGGGAGTTCGCCGCGCTGCCGGTGGTCCGCGTCGACCCGCTCTCCCCGGCGGAAGCGGCCGCGCTCCTGGACGAGGCGACGGGCGGGGCCCTCGACCGCGCCGTGCGCGACGACCTGGTGGACGCGGCCGAGGGCAGCCCTGCCCTGCTGCTGGCCATGGTCCGGCGGCTCTCGCCCGCCCAGATCCGCGGTCATCGGAGGCTGCCCGGTCCGCCGGCCGACGCCGAGCTCCTGACCGGCCTGGCCGGCGGCTTCCTGACCGGGTTCACGTCCGCGCAGGAGGACCTGCTGCTGACGGTCGCGGCGGCCGTACGGGACGCGGACGACACGGAGGACACCCGGATCGGCCTGGCACTCGCGCGGCGGGGAGCGGAGTACCTGCGGGGGACGACTGCCGACGTGGAGCCCGCACCGCCCTGCGATCCGCTGCCCGAGGTGCTCGTTCCGGTCGACGGCGAGGTCGGGTTCCACAGCGATCTGCTGCGCCGCGCGGCGTACGCGGGGGCGCGGCCCGAGCGGCGCCGTGCCGCGCACCGTGCGCTGGCCCGGGCGTTGGAGGACGCGGGAGACGCCGGTCTGCACGCCCTGCTGCACCGGGCGCGGTCCGCCGCCGTGCCCCGGCGCGGGACGGCGACCGAACTGGCCGCGGCTGCCGACGACCCGGAACATCCGCGGAGCCTGCGGTGCGCGGCGTACACCCACGCCGCGGGGCTGGCCGAGGACGGCACGCGGCGCGCGCGGTGGTACACGGCCGCGGCCGAGCAGGCCCTGCTCGACGGACGCACGCACCGGGCCCTGCGGCTGCTCGACAGGGCCCGGGACAGTGCGGTGCCTGCGGCGTTGCGCGGCCGCGTCGAGCTGGTACGCGGCACCACGGTCCTGTACGACGGCCCGGTCGACGAGGCCCGCGCGTCCCTGCTTCTGGCAGCCCGCCTACTGGCCGAGTGGTCCCCACGACAGGCACAGTCGGCCCTCCTGTCCGCAGTGGACGCGGCCTGGGCGGCGGGCGACGCCCAGGGATGCCTCCACCTGCTGACCACCGGAGACGACCCCCCGCCCACCGCCGCGTCCCCCGGCACCGGGCGGCGAGGCGACCGGCCGGCGGACCGGCCGGGGCTTCCGGGCGGCGCCCCGGGTCGCCTGCCCTCGCCGGGCGGCGGGGACGACCCCCCGGACCTGGACCCGGACGCGCGATCCGGCGCCGGGCCGCTCGGGGACCAGGCGGCGGACCCGGCCGCGTGCCTGGGCGGCGCCCCGGGCAGCCGGCGCCTGCCGGGCGGCGAGGGCGGTACCCCGGACGCCGACGCGTGGCCCGGCACCCGGCTCCCCCGGGACCTTCCGGCGATCCGGCCCGGGGGCCAGGACGGGGCTGCGCTCAGGAGTGTGGAGGTGAGGGCGGGCAACAGCCCCGTGTCGTGTGGCTATCGCACCGGCCTCCGGGCTCTGCTCGAAGGGCGGTTCGCGCAGGCGGCGGGGCCGCTGCGGCGGCTGGTGGCGGACGCGGAGGCGGCGGGCGGCGTGGCTGCCGCCGACGAACCGGACACGGCGCTGCGCGCGGCTGCCGCCGCCCTGCTGCTGGGCGACCTGGCGGCCGCGCGCCGCGCCGGGGCGCGGGCTCTGGCCGCCGCCCGTACCCCCGGTACGGCCGCGGCCCTCGCGCGGGCCCTGGAGTACCTCGCCTACGCCGAACTGCGTGCCGGACGGCACGTGCTGGCCAGGACCCACGCGGAGGAGGGACTGCGGGCCGCGCACCGGACCGGGCAGCGCAACACGGCCGCCCACCACCACGCGGTACTCGCCCTCGCCGCGTCGATCGAGGGCGCTCCGGAGGAGGTCGCCGCGCACGCGGATGCCGCGCTGGCCACCGCCCTGCGGCACGGTCTCGTCCAGGCCGCGACGCTGGCCGAGTGGGCGGCGGCCCGCGCCGACCTCGCCCGCGGGCGCCCCCGGGAGGCCGCGGACCGGCTCGGGCCACTCGTGCGTCCGGGGCCACGCAGGGGGCACTTCGCGGTGTGGATGCTCGCCGTGCCCTGCTTCGTGGAGGCCGCCGCCTCGACCGGACGGGCCGACGACGGTGTCACCGAGGTGGTCGAGGAGTTCGCCCGGTGGGCCGGATTCGGCGCCGACCCCCAGGCTCCCGCCCAGCTGACGCGCTGCCGTGCGCTGCTGGCCCCGGCGGACCGGCCCGACGCCCTGTACCGTCGCGCGCTCGACCTGCACGACGCGGCCGGCGGCGGCGACTTCGAACGCGCCCGCACCGAGCTGCTGCACGGCAAGTGGCTGCGCAGGCGCCGCCGGCTGAGCGAGGCCCGTGACCGCCTCGGGGCCGCCCTGGTCGGGTTCGAGCGTTGCGGCGCGCGGGCCTGGGCGGACCAGGCCCGCGCCGAACTGCGGGCCGGTGGCGTGGCACCGGGCGGCGGAGTGCGGGCGGCGGGGCTGGGTGGACTGACACCGCAGCAGCTGCGGATCGCCAGGTGCGTGGCCGAGGGCGCCACCAACCGGGAGGTGGCGCTGACCCTCTCGGTGAGCACCCGAACCGTCGACTACCACCTGCGGAAGGTCTTCGCGACGCTGGGGGTGCGCTCCCGCGTGGAACTGGTGCGCATGGTCGAGAAGGCCGGACAGGAGGGTTGACCGGACCGAAAACTATGGTGCACACCCCTAGGGACCGACCGGACGGTATGCCATCCTTCGTGGCAGGACGAGTCGGACGGCCGACCACTGCCCCGGGGGAGGACCGCGATGCATCAGGCCCTAAGGTCACGGACCGTGTTCCGTCCCGCGGCCGGCGCACCGGCTGCGCCCGGACCCCGGCCGCATCCGCGGCCCGTCCCGTCGCTGATCGACGCAGACGCCCTCCGGGTCCTGCACCGCGCCGCCCGGGTGCTCCTGGCGGACCTGCCCGACCTCACCGACCGGCTGGTGGCCGCGCTCCAGGACCAGGAGCCCGCCTACCGCGCGGCCGTGACGAGCGATCCCGCCGCCACCTGGCAGGAGGTGCACCGCTCGCTGCGGCACAGCGTGTCCTCGCTGATCGACCCGCGCGGCAGCCGCGACGCGGCCCGCCGGTGCTCGTGGAAGATCGGCGCGACCCGCGCGGAGCAGGGCCTTCCGCTGGACGCCCTGCTGCACGCGTTCCGGCTGGGCGGGTCCCTGGTGTGGCAGGGCCTCATCGAGGAGACCTGCCGCACCGCGCCCGAGGATGTGCGGCTGCTCGTGCACATCGCCGCCGACGTGTGGAACTTCGTCGACGAGCACTGCACCCTCGTCGCGGACGCCTACCGGCAGGCCGAACGGCAGCTCGCCTGGCGGCGCGAGAACCGGCTGCGGGTGCTGGCCGGCGCCCTGCTCGACGGCGCCAGCCGGATCGCGGACCTGCCCGAGACCGCCCATGCGCTGGACCTCCCCGAAGAGGGCCGGTACGTCGTCGTGGCGGTGACGGCCGGCTGCCCTTCCGACGGCGCCGGGGCGCGGGCCGCCCACGACCGGGGCAGGCGTGTGTACTGGCACACCGGGGTGGAGGTGGACTACGGCATCGTCCTGCTGGGCGAAGGCGAGAGCGAGAGTGAGGCCGTGGCCGTGGGCGCGGGCGCGGGTGGGGCCGGGAGTCAGGGCGCCGGCTTGCGGCAGTGCCCGTCGGCCGTCGCCCCGGCGGCCTCCGGCAGCGCACGGACCGGGGTCAGCACGGCGGTGTCGGGACTGGCCGCGGTCGGGGACGCCCGCCGCCTCGCGGACATCGCGCTGGACATGTGCCCGCGGACCGGCGGCACGATCCGGCTGACCGAGCATCTCCCGGCCGCACTGGTGGTCTCCACCCCAGACCTGGGTACGGCGCTGGTCGCGCGGGTGCTCGGACCGCTGAGCGGTCTGGAACCCGCCGACGAGGCCGTTCTGCTCGACACCCTGGCCACCTGGCTCGCCTGCGACGGCTCCGCCCAGCGGGCGGGGGAGCGGCTGTACTGCCACCGCAACACGGTCCTCAACCGGCTGCGCCGCTACGAGCAGCTGACGGGCCGTTCCCTGTCGCGGCCGACCGATCTGGTGGAGATCAGCCTCGCCCTGACGGCGCGGGGTCTGCGCACCCGCTGAGTGCCTGTCGCCGGTGCTATGGCACGGCATGCGCCCGATGACCAGAATTACCGATCGGTCGTTCATGCGTCACCTGTGAATGTCGTCCGCCTTGTGAGATGGACCTACATGTACGCCGCACGATTGTGCGAGGATCATTTTCAGTCACCGTCAGTGGACCGGCTTCTTCACGCTTCTGACACAAATTTCACGCTTTAACTAGGTGAGTTATAGTCACGGTCCAAGCATCAACTATTTGGGGGGCGCTCGGACCAGGTGGGGGCTTGGTCCGGTCGACGTGTGCCTGGCATCGTCTGCGCACCCCCGCAGCAGTCTCGTGGGGATGGGTAAGTGGAACATTGGCTGGATGACGCCCAACCTGAAGGGTCGGACGATACATCCGGGTCCGACGGCACCGTGTTCGGCGGGCGCCGAGGCGGCATTCAGGCGAGAGCGGTACGAGCCGGGAGCTTCTGGGAGGCCGCGAAGGAACCCGGTTCCGCGCGCACCGAGGCGTCGGCCCCCCTGTCCGGCGGCACCGCGGTGTACCCGGCCTTCACGGACGCCGGTGCGGCCGAGCCCCTCCACGACGCGGACGAACTGACCGTGCGCGAGCCCTTCCACGACGCGGACGAACTGACCAGGCGCGAGCCCCTCCACGACGCGGACGAACTGACCGTGCAGCTCGCGGGCGTAGACCCGGGGTCCGCGGCGGGGGCCTTCGGAACCCGGCTCGAGTCCCAGGACGGCGCGGGCACGCCCGTCTTCGTCGACGAGTCGGGCCGTCGCAGCCGCCGGTTGCGGCTGCTCGGCGTGGCCGTCGGCGTCGCGTGCGCCGTGTACGCCCTCGTCATCGTCGTCACCCTCGTCTCCGGCAACTCCAGCGCACCCTGGCTGCCCCTGCCGGGACTGGGTGGCGACACGCCCGCCGGGAAGGTCGAGACCTCGTCCGTGCCCTCGGCCTCGGCGAGCCCTTCGGGCTCGGACAGCGCCGCGCCGAACGCCGGCTCGCCTGATTCCACGGCGTCGGTGTCGTCCACGGGCGGCGGCGCCACCGACGCGCCCGGCGCCACCGCGAGCCCCGGTCGGCCGACGGCGTCCGCGCTGCCCGAGGCGTCCACCGGGACGACGCCCGTGAACCCCACCGCCACGGCGACCGCGTCCAGTCCCGCCGCGTCGGACTCCGCCGTCGCCTCGCCCGAGGCGAGCCAGCCCGACAGCGCCGCGAGTGCCTCGCCGAGCGCCGTCGACGACACCGGCGGAACGGGTGAGGTCGTCGGCGAGGCGAACTCCGCGTCCGCCGGCTGACACCTCTTCGCCGTAGCCCCGCCCACTGCCCTTCAGGTCCCTGCCGGTCCCTTTCTGGAGCACACTTTCCGATGGCATTCCCTGCCCGCCGTCGCAGGGCCGCAGTCGCGGCCCGTGACAGCGCCGTCCGCCGCCGCCGCGTACCGATGCGCCTGATGCTGCCCAGCCTCGTCCTGGTCGCGATGATGGCGATGCTGATGGTGCGCGGCTACGTCCACAGCGAGATCCTCGCCGACCACCGCATCCAGCCCGAGGCGGCCGTCGGCAAGGTGCCCGACGAGATCCTGGACGGCGGCCCGGTCATCGACAGCCGCGCCGGCCGCAGCACCAGCCGTGAGGTGCCCGAACACCGGCTGGTCCTGACCTTCGACGACGGTCCCGACCCGGTCTGGACCCCCAAGGTCCTGGACGTCCTCAGGAAGCACCACGCGCACGCCGTCTTCTTCGTCACCGGCACCATGGCCTCCCGCTATCCGGACCTCGTCCAGCGCATGGTCGACGAGGGTCACGAGGTCGGCCTGCACACCTTCAACCACCCCGACCTGTCCTTCCAGTCGAAGAAACGTATCTCCTGGGAGTTGTCCCAGAACCAGCTCGCACTGGCCGGCGCGGCGGGCATCCGCACCTCGCTGTTCCGTCCGCCGTACTCGTCCTTCGCCGACGCGATGGACGACAAGTCCTGGCCGGTCACCGAGTACATCGGCTCACTCGGCTACCTGACCGTCGTCAACAACACCGACAGCGAGGACTGGAAGAAGCCCGGCGTCGAGGAGATCATCAGGCGCGCCACGCCCAAGGGCGGCAAGGGCGCGATCGTCCTGATGCACGACTCCGGCGGCGACCGCCACCAGACGGTCCAGGCGCTGGACCGGTTCCTGCCCGAGCTGCAGTCCCGGGGCTACGAGTTCGAGAACCTCACCACTGCCCTCGGCGCGCCCAGCGCGCACACTCCCGTCACCGGCCTCGACCTGTGGAAGGGCAAGGCGTGGATCTTCCTCGTCGGGGCGGCCGAGAACGTCACCGGGGTGCTGATGGTCGGCCTCGCGGTGATCGGCGTCCTGGTCATCAGCCGGTTCGGGCTCATGCTGCTGCTCTCCGCCCTGCACGCCCGCAGGGTGCGCCGGCCCGGATTCGGCTGGGGCCCGCCGGTCACCGAACCGGTGTCGGTGCTGGTTCCGGCGTACAACGAGGCCAAGTGCATCGAGAACACCGTCCGCTCGCTGATGGCGAGTGAGCACCCCATCGAGGTGCTCGTCATCGACGACGGCTCCTCCGACGGCACCGCGCGGATCGTGGAGGACATGGGCCTGCCGAACGTCCGGGTCGTCCGCCAGCACAACGCCGGCAAGCCCGCGGCCCTCAACCGGGGCATCGCCAACGCCCGCTACGACCTCATCGTGATGATGGACGGCGACACCGTCTTCGAACCGTCCACCGTCCGCGAACTGGTGCAGCCGTTCGGCGACCCGAAGGTCGGCGCCGTGGCCGGCAACGCCAAGGTCGGCAACCGGGACTCACTGATCGGCGCCTGGCAGCACATCGAGTACGTGATGGGCTTCAACCTCGACCGCCGGATGTACGACGTCCTGGGCTGCATGCCCACCATCCCCGGCGCGGTCGGCGCCTTTCGCCGCTCGGCCCTGGAACGGGTCGGCGGCATGAGCGACGACACGCTCGCCGAGGACACCGACATCACCATGGCCATGCACCGCGACAACTGGAAGGTGGTGTACGCGGAGAAGGCCCGTGCCTGGACCGAGGCCCCGGAGACCGTGCAACAGCTGTGGTCCCAGCGCTACCGCTGGTCGTACGGCACCATGCAGGCGATCTGGAAGCACCGCCGGGCGGTCTTCGAGCGCGGCCCGTCCGGCCGGTTCGGCCGCGTGGGTCTGCCGTTCGTCTCGCTGTTCATGGTCCTGGCCCCGCTGCTGGCCCCGCTCATCGACGTCTTCCTCCTCTACGGAGTGGTATTCGGCCCCACCCAGAAGACGGTCGTGGCCTGGCTGGGCGTCCTCGCCGTCCAGGCGGTCTGCGCGGCCTACGCCTTCCGGCTCGACCGCGAACGCATGACCCACCTGATCTCGCTGCCCCTCCAGCAGATCCTCTACCGCCAGCTCATGTACGTCGTGCTGCTCCAGTCCTGGATCACCGCCCTCACCGGCGGCCGGCTGCGCTGGCAGAAGCTGCGCCGCACCGGCGCCGTGGAGGCGCCGGGCGGCCCGGCGCCGCGCGAGCGCACCGGCGGCACCAACGACCGGAGGCCTGTCGCATGACCCAGGGTTACCCGACCGGGACGAACGCGGGTTCCGAGCGGACGCCGGCGTTCGGCGTCCCCCGGCAGCCGACCGAGCCGGCCGTCCCGGAACCGTCCGCCGCGGCCCCGAAGAAGCCGGGACGCGACCGCTACCTCGACCTGCTGCGCACGATCGCCCTGGTCCGAGTGGTCGTCTACCACCTGTTCGGCTGGGCCTGGCTCACCGTGCTGTTCCCGTCCATGGGCGTCATGTTCGCCCTGGCCGGCTCGCTGATGGCGCGCTCCCTGAAGCGTCCGCCCCTGGGCGTGATCCGGGACCGCGTGCGGCGACTGCTGCCGCCGCTGTGGCTGTTCGGCGCGGTCGTCCTGACGCTGATGTTCGCGGGCGGCTGGAATGTGCTGGACGACCCCGACCACGGGGGCGTCCTGGGCGTCGTCGAACTGCTCAACTACATCGTCCCGCTCGGCGCGCCTCCGTTCCCCTGGGACATCGGCTCCAAGTCCGGCCTGCTGGAGAACACCTGGGCGGTCCAGGCGGCGGGTGTGCTCTGGTACCTGCGGGCCTACCTGTGGTTCGTGCTCGCCTCACCGCTGCTGCTGTGGGCGTTCCGCAGAGCGCCCTGGCCCACGCTGTTCGCGCCGCTGGCGCTGACGGCGGTGGTGGGCACCGGCCTGGTCTCCATACCCGGCGAGACCGGCAACGCGGTCAGCGACTTCGCCGTCTACGGCAGCTGCTGGGTGCTGGGCTTCGCCCACCAGGAGGGGGTGCTCGCGCGCATACCCCGCTACGCGGCGGTCTCCTGCTCCGTACTCGTCATGGCCTTCGGCCTGTGGTGGGCCTCGGGGCACCTGGGGCCGGACGGCTGGGACCTCAACGACATCCCGCTGGCCCAGGCGTCCTGGTCCTTCGGGTTCGTGGTGATCCTGCTCCAGTACTCGCCCTCGTGGCAGGAACTCCCGCGCGGGCTGGCCCGTTGGGACAGGCTGATCACGCTCTCCAACAACCGAGCCGTCACCATCTACCTGTGGCACAACCTGCTGATCATGGCCACCGTCCCGATCATCGACCTGGCGTACGGACTCCCCTTCATGGAGACCGGCGGCGCCACAAGCTTCCTCGACTCCACGTACATGTTCTGGATGTTCGTGCTGGTCTGGCCCCTCATCGCAGTGATGATCCTCGCGACCGGCTGGATCGAGGACATCGCGGCGAAGAGGAAGCCACGCCTGTGGCCCGACGGCCGCAGGAGCAAGGCGCGACGCGCCAAGTAGGAACCACGCACCGATGATCACGGGTGCCGCCGCAGAACGCGGCGGCACCCGTCTCGCTTCCGGCGTCCGCGCCGGCGGTACCTCGGCCCTCCTGTGTCACTGTCCGCCCCCGGGGCACTCCCGTCCCACCTCGCACGGGCACCCGCGGCCCGTCCCCCTGGGCACCCGCACAACCCCGCCGACCTCCCGTTGGGGTGGCGCAGCGACCCCGCGTCCGCGCCTGTACCGCCCCTCCTCCGTCGTGCTGTCGTGAGCTCCCCTTCCCCCGAAACCCCGTGCCCGCCGGCACGGATCCGAGGAGCCGCGATGCCCGCAGTACCCCCGCAGGAGCGGCCCGCGCTGCACGTCGAGGGTCTCGACGTGACGTACGGGCGGGCCTTGTCAGCCCTGCGCTCCGTGTCCCTGACCGTCCCGCACGGCGCGGTCGTGGCGTTGCTGGGCGCCAACGGCGCCGGCAAGTCCACGCTGCTGCGGGCGGTGTCGGGCACCCTGCGCCTGCACCGCGGCACCGTCACGGCCGGCCTCATCCGCTACGCGGACACGGTCCTGGACGGCCGTGACCCGGTGGCCGCGGTGCGGGCCGGCGTCGTCCAGGTCCCGGAGGGCCGCCGGGTCTTCGCGGGCCTGACCGTGGAGGAGAACCTGCGCACCGGTGGCCTCGGCCTCGGCCGACGGGCACCCGAACAGGTCCGGGAGGCCCGCGACCGCGTGTACACGCTGTTCCCCGTGCTCGCCGAACGCGGCCGGCAGGCGGCCGGTCTGCTGTCCGGGGGAGAGCAGCAGATGCTCGCCATCGGCCGGGCGCTGATGGCCGCACCACGGCTGCTCCTGCTCGACGAGCCCTCCCTCGGCCTGGCCCCGCGCATGGTGTTCCGGATCGCCGAGGTGATCCGCGAGATCAACGCCCAGGGCACGGCCGTCCTCCTGGTCGAACAGAACGCGGGCATGGCGCTGTCCCTCGCCGACCACGCGTACGTCCTGGAAGTGGGCGAGGTCCGGCTGTCCGGCCCGGCCGACGACCTCGCGCGCACGGACGCGGTACGGCGCCTCTACCTCGGTGACGACGCCGGCGACCAGGGGGCCGCGTGAGCCTGCGCCCCACCACCGGTACCGCCCCGGGCCGGCTCGCCGCGGCACCCCCGGAACTGCGGGTCCGGGACGTGACCGTGCGCTTCGCCGGCCTGACCGCCCTGGACACGGTGTCCTTCACCGTATCCCCGGGGTCCGTGCACGCCCTGATCGGCCCCAACGGCGCCGGGAAGTCGACCTGCTTCAACGTCCTGTCGGGCCTGTACCGCCCGTCGTCCGGGCAGGTCCGGCTCGGCGACGCGTCACTCACCGGACTCGCGCCCCACCGGATCGCCGCCCTCGGGGTGGCCCGCACCTTCCAGAACATCGTCACCACCGAGGGCACCGTCGCCGACAACCTCATGCTCGGCCGGCACGTCCTCTCCCACGCGGGCTTCGCCGCGACCGCCCTGCGCCTGCCCCGAGCGGTGCGCGAACAGCGCGCCCACCTCGCGCGGGCCCGGGAGATCGCCGAACTCACCGGACTGGCCGCCCGCTTCGAGACGCCCGTCGCCCTGCTGTCTTACGGCGACCGCAAACGCGTGGAGCTCGCCCGGGCCCTCTGTCTCGAGCCGCGCGTCCTGCTGCTCGACGAGCCCGTGGCCGGCATGAACGGCGCCGAGCGCGCCCGGACGGCCGAGGTGATCGATACCGTCCGCGCCGAACTCGGCCTGTCCGTCCTGCTGGTGGAGCACGACATGGGCCTCGTGATGCGCCTCGCCGACGAGGTCACGGTGCTCGACTTCGGCCGGTGCATCGCCCACGGCACCCCCGACGAGGTCCGCCGCCATCCCGAAGTGCTGCGCGCCTACCTCGGCACCCCCGGCGAGGACACCGCTCCCGCACAGGACACCACCGACACCACCGACACCACCCCCGCACAGGGCACCGCCCTCGAAGAGGAAACCCACTCCGAAGGGGACCCCGTATGACCGCCCTCCTCGACAGCATCCTCACCGGGCTCGCGCTCGGCTCGGTCTACGCCCTGGTCGCGCTCGGCTTCGTCGTGATCTTCAAGGCGTCGGGGGTGCTCAACTTCGCCCACGGATCGCTGCTGCTGCTCGGCGGCTACCTCGTCGCCGTCCTCCACGACGACCTCGGTTTCGCCGGCGCCCTCGCGGTGTCCGTGCTCGCGACCGCGGCCCTCGCCGGAGCCCTCGACCGGCTGCTGCTGCAACGCGGTGACCCCGACCCGCAGGCCGCCCATGTGCAGACCATCGTCACCATCGGCGTGGACATCGTGCTGCTCACCGACCTCTCCCGGCGCATCGGCGGCGACCTGCTGACCCTCGGCGACCCGTGGGGCGATTCGGTGACCCGCCTGGGCTCGGTGACCGTCGCCGACAGCCGCCTTGCCGCGATCGCCGTCTCCGCGCTCGCCATCGGCGCCGTCTTCGCCCTGTTCCGCTTCACGTCCTGGGGCCTCGCCCTGCGGGCCGCCGCGCAGGACACGGAGGCCGCCGCGCTGATGGGCGTACGGCTGAGCCGGGTGCGCATGCTCGCCTGGTGCCTGGCCGGTGCCCTGGCCGCCCTGGCCGCCGTGTTCCTCGCCGCGTTCCCCGCCCCCGGGCTGGAACGGACCACCGGCCAGATCGCCCTCAAGGCCTTCCCGGCGGCGATCCTCGGCGGCCTGACCTCCCCGCCCGGCGCCCTGGCCGGCAGCCTGCTGATCGGCCTGACCGAGGCCCTGGCCGCCGGCTACCAGACCGAACTGCACGTGCTGGGCGAGGGGTTCGGCGACGTCGCCCCGTACGCCGTCATGGTGGCCGTCCTGCTGGTGCGGCCCACCGGACTGTTCGGCGCGAAGGGAGCGGCTCGTGTCTGAACGCATCCCCAAGGGCGCCGTCGTGCTCCTGGCCGCCCTCCTGCTGTGCGCGCCGCCCTTCTACCTGGACGCCTTCTGGCTGCGCATCGGCCTGTTCTCGATGGCCGCCGCCATCGGCGCCGTCGGTCTCGGCCTGCTCACCGGCACCGCCGGCCAGCTCTCCCTGGGTCACGCCTTCTTCCTCGCCGTGGGCGCCTACGGCTACACCTGGCTGGCCGGCGAACCCGGCCCCGGACTGCCGACCGCGCTCGCCGCCCTCCTCGCCGTGCTGCTCGCCGGGGCGGCGGGCGGACTGTTCAGTCCCGTCGCCGGGCGCGTGCGCGGCATCTACCTGGGCGTCGCCACGCTCGCCCTGGTCTTCCTGGGCCACCACGTGCTGCTCACCGCCGACTCCGTCACCGGCGGGTTCAACGGCCGCTCCGTGCCCCCGCTGAGCATCGGCGGGTTCTCCTTCACCGACGACGACCCGGGACTCGTCCTCCTCGGCGTGCCGTTCGGCGCCGAGGAACGCCTGTGGTTCCTCGGCCTCGCCCTGCTGGCCGGCACCTGGTGGACCGCGCGCGGTCTGCTGCGCGGACGCCCGGGGCGCGCCCTCGCGGCCCTGCGCGACAGCGAGACGGCGGCCGCGGTGATGGGCGTCGACGTCGCCCGCCACCGCTCGGCGGCCTTCGTCGTGTCGTCGATGTACGCGGGCCTGGCGGGGGTGCTGCTCGCGCTGGCCTTCCGCCGGGTCGTCCCCGACTACTTCGGCCTGGCCCTCTCGGTCGACTACCTGGCGATGATCGTGATCGGCGGCCTCGGCTCGGTGGCCGGGGCCGCCGCGGGCGCCGTCTTCGTCACCGCCCTGCCCCTGCTGATGACCCGTTACGCCGACCAGCTGCCGCTGGTGACCGCCCCCGGCACCACCGACGGCGGGGTGGGCCCGACCGAGGCGGCCCGCTACCTCTACGGCGCGGCGATCGTCCTGGTCCTGCTGTACGCCCCCGACGGACTGCGCGGCCTCACCCGCCGCGTCCGCACCCGACTGCGCCCCGCCTTCCCGGCTCCGGCGCCCGCCACCCGTCCATCCGCCTCGGCCGTCCGAACCAAGGAGCCCACCCCGTGAACCGCACGCACCACAGGCACCGCGCCCCCGCAACCCTCCTCGCCGCCGCGCTCGCGGCCCTGCTCGTCGCGGCCACCGGCTGCAGCTCCAAGGCGGACGGCGACAGCGGCTCCGAGAGCGCCGACGGCGTCAAGTCCGGCCCGGGGGTGACCGCGAAGACCATCAGGCTCGGCGCGCTCACCGACCTGACCGGCCCCTACGCCACCCTCGGCAAGAGCATCGTGCAGGCCCAGCAGATGTGGGCCGACGAGACCAACGCGGGCGGCGGCATCTGCGACCGCAAGGTCGAGATCGTCGTCAAGGACCACGGCTACGACGTCCAGAAGGCGGTCACCGCCTACGCCGACCTCGCCCCGGACGTGGTCGCGCTGCCGCAGGTCATCGGATCCCCGGTCGTCGCCGCCCTCCTCGACGACATCGAGAGCGACCACCTGCTCACCTTCCCGCAGGCCTGGGCGGCCTCCCTGCTGGGCAAGGACTCCGTCCAGGTCATGGGCACCACCTACGACGTCGACATGCTCGCGGCCGTCGACTTCCTCACCCGCACCAAGGGACTCGCCAAGGGTGACACCATCGGCCATGTGTACTTCGAGGGCGACTACGGCGCCAACGCCCTGGAGGGCTCGAAGTGGGCGGCCGAGCAGGCCGGGCTGAAGATCGTCCCCCAGAAGATCAAGGCGACGGACACGGATCTGACCGCTCAGGTGTCGGCGCTGAGCAAGGCGGGCGTGAAGGCCGTCCTGATCAGCGCCGGTCCGGCCCAGACGGCCTCCCTGGTCGGTGTCGCCGCCTCCCGCGGACTGAAGGTGCCCGTCGTCAGCAGCGCGCCCGGCTTCGCGCCACAGCTGTTGAAGACGCCCGCGGCGCCGGCCCTGCTGGGCCTGCTGAACGTGGTCAGCGCGGCGCCCGCCGTCAGCTCGGACCTGCCCGGTGTCCAGAAGATGGTGACCGCGTACGGGAAGAAGTACCCGGCCTCCCCGGTGGACTCCGGGGTGCTCTCCGGATACAACGCCGCCCAACTGCTGGGCGCCGACCTCAAGAAGGCCTGCGCGGCCGGCAGCCTCGCCCGGGAGGACGTGGTGAAGGCGCACCGTGCGCAGAAGAACGTCGACACCGGACTCGGCTCCCCGCAGGACTTCTCCGACGTGTCCCGGCCCGCCGCCCTGTCGACCTATGTGCTCAAGCCGGACGCGAAGGCGGTCGGCGGCCTGGTGGGCGTGGAGGACGCGCACCAGGCGCCGGGCGTGACCGAGTACCTGGCGAGCCGCTCCTGACCCGCACTCCGCTCCGAGGCGCTCGTCCAGCAGGCCCTCGCCCGGCTGCTGCGCGGCCGCACCGCCTTCGTGGTGGCACACCGGCTGTCCACCGTGCGCGGCGCGGACCGGATCGTGGTGATGGGGGAGGGACGGATCCTGGAGACCGGCACGCACGACGAACTCGTGCACCGGGGCGGGGCGTACACGGAGCTGCACAGCGGGCAGGTCGCCTGAGCGCAGGTGGCCGGATCATGACCCCGGCGGGGTGACGTTTTTGCCTGCCGTGCATGATTCGCCCAGGTCCGGGCACACGCAGCGCAAACAGGCAGGAGAGAGAGGCGCTCGTGATCGTTCCGGACCCGAAGATCGCCAGGACGTTGCTGACCAGGTACGCGACGCTGAGGATCGCTCAGGCGGAGTGGGACAGGCCGCAGACGGCTCGTGAACTACAGGACGTGACGTACACCCTGTGCGTGCTGATGGACACGCCCGACGTGCGGGAGGCGGTCGCCGCGGCGGACGCCCTGCTCGAGTCCGCGGCGGTCGTGCCCGCGCAGCACCCGGAAAGCGGACTGTCCCTGGCCGTCTGAGGGCGGCCCCGAGCCGGACCCGGCGCGGCGGTGCGCCCCCAGCGGCGCCCGCCGCGCCCCGGACGTCTCACGAGGCGGTGGAGCCGCACCGGTCGGCCTGCCGGGCATCGTGCTCCGGGGGTTCCCCGGCCAGCCACTGCGCGATGGTGCGGGCGATCGGCTGCCCGGTGTCCACCTCCACGAAGCCGAACTGGCCCGACTGGTTGCACTCCAGGAACCACCACGTCCCGTCGGCGTCCTCGGCGAAGTCGAAGGCGCCGTAGGCCAGTTCCGCCTCCCGCAGATACCTCCGCACGGCCTCGGCGAGGCGCGGGGGGACGTCGCAGGGACGCCACGGTGTGGTGGAAAGCGAGTAGCGCACGTCCACCACGTCCGGATCGCCGCCGGGGGCCGTCTCCTTGCGGGCGGCCAGGACGCGGTCGCCGACCGCGGTCAGCCGTATGTCGGCCCGCTTGGCCACCCGGCGCTGGAGCAGCGTCGGCCCGTAGGCGACGGCGGCGAAGTCCGCGCCCGGCGGGACCCGGGTGGTGGGCACCGCCCGGGGCGGATCCTGCGGATGCGCCCCGGACACCGGCTTGACCACCAGGTCCGGATAGCGGTCCGCGAACTCGCGGGCCGCCTGCGGGAACGTCGTGACGATCGTGGCCGGTACGGGCAGCCCGCTGAGCTGCGCGAGCCGCAGCTGCCAGGGCTTGTGCCGGGCGCGCCGGGACGCGTCCGGGTGGTTCATCCAGCGCGCCCCGGTACCGCGGAGCATGCCGTACAGCGCCTGCGAGGCCTCCTCCGTGAGCCACGCGGACGGCTGCGCCGCTCGGGCCGCGGCCGTGCCGGGCCGCCGGACCCAAACGGACCGCAGCCCCTCGAGGCTCACCAGCCGTCCGGCGGACGACAGGTGGCCCCGGAAGGCACCGTGCACGTACTCGCCGGAGAGCGCGACGGAGTGGGTGAGGTCGGCCGGGTCAAGCCGGACGACGGGGACGCCCGCGGCGTTCAGGTGCACGACCACCATGTCCGCCGTGACGTCCTCTTCACAGGTAAGGATGAGCACGGTCATTTTCGTCGGTCCGTGTTCAGTCGTCGAAGTGGGTCTTGGAGCCCGCCGTCGAGGTCGTCGTCCCGAGTTCTCTCAGGAGGGCGTGATCACGAGCGGCGATCCGGCCGTCGAGAGTTACGTTCAACTGCATTCCGGGGTCATAGGCGTACGGAGTGCTGAACTCCAACTCGGCCGCTGGGCGTGCGTAGTTGAGCGTGAACGGTTGCATCGTCTCTCCCTCGTCGGTACTGCTTCGATCAAGCGGTGCCGCTGTGCGACGTCACTCGGGCCCGCTGCTGGTGCTGGGTAGGTGCGTCCTTCAGTCACTTATACGAATCGAACGGGTGGTTGGTTTCCTTACTCTCCGTGATCATCGCGCGGTCGGGCCCCGAACAGGGCGCGGAGCAGGGGAGATCGGGTCGAGCGGGGGTGAAAACCTCTTCCCGGACGGTCAGTCGGGGAGGCGCTCGGGAGCGTCGTCGGGGGTGCGGCGCAGGGAACGCAGGGCCAGCAGGAGGACACCGATGTCGTCGAGATAGACGGGGTCCGGCAGTACGTCGGTGGGGAGCACGAAGTAGAGGACCGCCCCCCAGAACACCCAGCGCGGCCCGGTGGGAAGCCCTGCTCGCCTCAGGCCCCGGCGGGCCCGGACCAGACGCACGAGCACGGTCGCGGCCACGGCGAACACGGCCACGGCCGCCAGCACCGCGACGACGACGAGCGTGGTTGGCGCATCCACGGGCCCTCCCATATGGTCCGTCGCGCGGCGTCTGTCCCTACTCGATTCCCCGCTGACGGTTTCCGGATTCCCCTTTCCGGCGGGATTACCGCATCGGACGCAACTCGCACGGTGACCGCGTCCGAGTGGCGCAGCACGCCGGACGCGTGGTGCCGAGCACCCGGGACGGACGTCCGCTCAGCGGCGGCTAGCCGGTCGGAGCCGGGTGCCGGGGTTCTCCAGCAGGCCCGTCAGCACCCGGTCGGGGGTGAGCGGCGGTTCGCGGAAGCGGACGCCCGTGGCGTGGTGCACGGCGTTGCCGATGGCGGCCGCCGTGCCCACGATGCCGATCTCGCCGATCCCCTTTCCGCCCAGGGGGTTGAGATGCGGATCGTCCTCGTCGATCCAGTGCGCCTCGATGTCCGGCACGTCGGCGTGCGCGGGCACGTGGTAGGCCGCGAGATCCGACTCGGTGAAGTCGCCGAAGGCGGTGTCCAGGGTGCTGCCCTCGGTCAGCGCCATGCCCAGGCCCATGGTCATCCCGCCGACGAACTGGGAGCGCGCGGTACGGGGGTTGAGGATGCGTCCCGCCGCGTACACCCCGAGCAGCCGGCGCACCCGCACCTCTCCGGTCACCGTGTCCACGGAGACCTCCGCGAAGTGCGCCCCGAACGCGTGCCGCGCGAAGGGACTTCCGGCGTCGGCGGCCCCCTTGGTGTCGGCGCCCACCGCCAACCCCTGCTCGGGCAACGGACCCTGACGTCCGGTCAGCTGCGCGGCGAGCCGTACACAGGCCTCGTGCACCGCCCAGCCCCAGGAGGCGGTACCCGAGGAACCGCCCGCCAGCGGGGCCGCCGGCAGGTCACTGCTGCCCACCCGGATCCGCACCCGCTCCAGAGGCACATCCAGGGCGTCCGCCGCGACCTGCGCGAGGACCGTACGGGCGCCCGTGCCGATGTCCGCGGCGTTCACCTCGACGAGGAAGGACCCGTCGGGCAGGGCACGTACCGCCGCCCTCGACGGATACACCTGCACCGGGTACGTGGCGGCGGCCACGCCCGTCCCGAGCAGCAGCGGCCCGGTGGAGCGCGTCCGGGGGCGGGGATCCCGGTCGGACCACCCGAAGCGGCGGGCGCCCTCCCGCAGGCACTCGACGAGGTGCCGGCTGCTGAACGGCTTGCCGCTGTCCGGCTCGGTGTCCGGCTCGTTGCGGATCCGCACCTCGACCGGGTCCATCCCGAGCGCCTCGGCCAGCTCGTCCATCGCCGACTCCAGGGCGTACATGCCGGGCGCCTCACCGGGCGCCCGCATCCAGGACGGCGTCGGCACGTCGAGCCGGACCACGCGATGCAGGCTGCGCAGGTGCGGCGCGGCGTACATGACGCGCGCCGGGATGCCCGCGTACTCGACGAACTCCTTGATGCGGGACGTGTACGTGGTCACCTCGTGCACGAGCGACGTCAGCCGGCCCTCGAAGTCCGCGCCCAGGCGCAGCCGGTGCAGGGTGGACGCCCGGTGGCCGACGGAGGCGGGCAGCACGCGGCGGGGGAGGACCACGGTGACCGGGCGCCCGGTGTGCCATGCGGCCATCGCGGCGAGGACCACGTCCGGCCGGGGCGTGCCCTTGGACCCGAAGCCACCGCCGACATGCTCGGCGAGGACCGTGATCCGCTCGTCGGCCAGCCCGAACAACTTGCCGAGCACGGCGCGCACGGCCGTGGTGCCCTGGCTGGAGGTGTACACCGTGAGCCGTTCACCGTCCCAGTGCGCGGTGCTGGCGTGCGGCTCCATGGGGTGGTTGTGCAGGGGCGGCACCCGGTAGCCGACGTCGACCCGCACGTCCGCGTCGGCGAACGCGCCGTCGGGGTCCCCCAGTTCCCGCACACCGGGGAAGGCGCCGTTGATCTCCTCGGGGACGTACGCCCGCGGGTGCGTGGCGGTGAGCGTGACGTCGTACGTCTCCTCGGCGCAGGTGACCCGTACGGCGGCGGCACCGGCCCGGGCCGCCTCCGGGCTGTCGGCCACCACCAGGGCGACGAACCAGCCCCGGTTCGGCACCTCGGGGCCCTGGAGCACGGCGAGGGTGGCGTCGTCCGGCGCTGCGAGGCGGGGCGCGTTGCGATGGGTGAGCACGGTGACGACACCGGGCAGCGCCAGCGCCGCGCTGTCGTCGACGTCGGTCACCCGGCCGCGCACGATCGTCGCGGGGACGGGGCGGGCGAACAGCCGCCCGGGAACGGGCTGTTCGGCGGCGTACCGGGCGGTTCCGGTGACCTTCTCCCGGCCCTCCCTGCGCTCGGCGGGCGCGCCCACGGCGGTCATGAGTCCTCCTCGTGCGGTACGAGCCGCGTCAGGACGTCCACGGCGAGGTTGCGGGCCAGCGGCACCTTGTACGCGTTGTCACGCAACGGCCGGGCTTCGGACAGCTCCAGCTCGGCCGCGTGTTCGAAGGCCGCCCGGGTGGGAGCCGCGCCCAGCAGCGCCTCCTCGGCGCGCCGGGCCCGCCACGGGCGGTGGGCCAGCGCGCCGAAGGCGATCCCCACCTGCGCGACGACACCGTCGGTGACCTCCAGGACCACGGCGACGGAGGCGAGCGCGAAGGCGTACGAGGCCCGGTCGCGCGCCTTGCGGTACGCGGACGGCAGCCCGGCCGTGGCGGCCGGCAGCAGGACGGCGGTGACGATCTCACCGGGTTCGATCACGGTGTCCCGCTGCGGTGCCTCCCCGGGCAGCCGGTGGAACTCGGCCGCCGCCACCCGGCGCACGCCGGCCGTGCCGTACAGCTCGACCTCGGCGTCCAGCGCGGCCAGGGCCACGGCCATGTCCGACGGGTGGGTGGCGATGCAGTGCTCGGAGGCCCCCAGCACCGCGTGGTCGCGGTGCGCGCCGTCCTGGGCGGCGCACCCGCTGCCCGGCTGCCGCTTGTTGCACGGCTTGGAGACGTCCTGGAAGTAGGGGCAACGGGTGCGCTGGAGCAGGTTCCCGCCGGTCGTGGCCGCGTTGCGCAGCTGGCCCGAGGCGCCCGCGAGCACCGCCTGGGAGAGCACGGGGTAGCGGTCACGCACGCGTGGATGCGCCGCGAGGTCGCTGTTGCGCACCAGGGCGCCGATCCGCAGCGACCCGTCCGGCTGCTCCGTCACCTCGTTCAGCGGAAGTCGGGTGACGTCGACGAGGGCGGTCGGCCGTTCCACGCCGAGTTTCATCAGGTCGACGAGGTTGGTCCCGCCGCCCAGATAGCGCGCGCCGGGGTGCGCGGCGAAGGCCTCGGCGGCCTCCGCGAGACTGCCGGCCCGTACGTAGGCGAAGGTGTCCACCGGATCACGTCCTCTGGTTGCCACGGTCGTGCCCTTGGGCCGCCGGCCCGGTCATGGGCTGCCCGCCCCGGTCACGTCCTCGACGGCGTCGACGATGCGCGGGTACGCGCCGCAGCGGCAGAGATTGCCGCTGAGCCGCTCGCGGATCTCGTCCCGGTCCAGCGCGACCGGCCGTCCGGAGGGCGTCGCCGGATCCGTGACGTGCGAGGGATGGCCCGACTCCGCCTCGGCGAGCGCGCCCACCGCCGAGCAGATCTGTCCGGGCGTGCAGTACCCGCACTGGAAGGCGTCGCGCTCCAGGAAGGCCTGCTGGAGCGGATGCGGATCATCGCCGTCGCCGGACAGGCCCTCGACGGTCGTGATGTCGCTGCCGTCCAGGGCGACGGCGAGCAGCAGGCAGCTGTTGACGCGCCGCCCGTCGACGAGGACCGTGCACGCGCCGCACTGACCGTGGTCGCAGCCCTTCTTCGCTCCGGTGAGGTCCAGATCCTCCCGCAGCACGTCCAGCAGCACGCGCCGGTGGTCGACGGTGAGGGTGTGCGGCTTGCCGTTGACGCGCAGCGTCGTGTCGGATCGGTGGGGCGATGACCGGGGGCCGTGCTCGCTGCCCATGTCCTGGTCCCTTCCGGGGCGGTCCGTGGTGCCGTGGGGACCGCGTATCCAGAGTGGGGCGTGTGACACGTCCCGGAACGAGGCAATTCGGGCGCTGCCGCCTGCCGCCTGCCGCCTGCCGCCTGCCTGCCGCCTACCGGTCGGCCGCCTCGGGCTCGTCGCCGCCTGTGGCGCCTGTGGCGCCTGTGGCGCCTGTGGCACCCGTGGCGCCGGTGGTGCGGGCCTGTTCCGGCGACTCGACCCGACCCGCGGGAGCGGCCGACGCCACCGGGCGCAGGCCCTTGGTCGTCTCCTTGAACCGCTCCAGGGTCCGGCCCAGCTGCTGGAACGGCGAGCCGCTCTTCCTGGCCGGCGCCGGCCGCGGCTCCCCGGCCTCGGCGGCCGCCTCGCGGTACGCGGCCAGCGCCTCGTGGGCGTGCTCGGCGGCCTCCCGGTACAGGTCCCTGGACTCCGTCATCGCCTCCAGGGCCTCCTTGTACATCACCACGAGCTTGCGCTCTCGCGCGAGCTCCTCCTCCAGGGTCAGCAGCTGCCACTCCTCCCGCAGCGCGGTGAGCGCGGCGTCGGCGTCCTCCGGCAGCGGCCTGGGCAGCGCCGCGAAGCGCCGTACCGCGTCCAGCAGCTCGGTGGGATGCGTGCCGTCCAGGAACACGCTGCGCACCGAGTAGTCGACGGCGTCGTAGTCGGCCGGCGCGGGCACGCCGGGCAGTACCAGCGCCCCGCCGCGCGGCACCTCCACCCCGGACTCCTTGAGAGCCCAGTTCACGGTGCGCAGCTGGTGCGGGGCCGCGCGGTGCTCGATGACCCGGTGGTGCAGGCCGGGCGGCAGCAGCGGGATCAGCGACCGCCGGCCGTGCTCGTCGGGCGTCATGGCCTCGTGCACGACGAGGTGGACGTTCCAGGTGTCCCGCAGGGCGCCCCGGAGCGCGCGCCGCAGCTCCTTCTCGTCCGCCGGAAGCGGGTTGGTGGCGAGGAACCGCTCACCTGCGACGGTCTCGTTGCCCCACGGGGCGTCCGCCTCCCAGGACCAGAACATGCCGGCGGGCGACGGCCACCGCTGGTCCCACGGCCGCTCCGCCTCCGCCGTCAGCGTCCACTCCTGGCCCGGGCCCGCCCACTCGGCGAGCCTCAGCCGGGCACGGACGGTCACCTCCTCCGCGACCGGCCACCGGGCCTCGAAGGCCGTCTCCCCCTCGGGGGTGTCGGCGTCGGGCAGCTCCATGAAGTCCTGGACGGTCCCGGCGTCCTTGAGCGCCTGAAGGTGCTTGCGCAGGACGTCCGGAGCGGCGGGGCCGGTGTGACGGCCACGGGTCTGCCACACCGTGGAGGGCGTCGTGGGCGGAACGGTCGCGGCGATGAGCATGAGTCCATTCGTGAGGGCGGGTGACGACGTGCGAAGGCCAGTATCACTCGCCAGGGGCGGTGCGCGGTCAAGCGGGTCGGTGGCGCGGACGCCCGGAGGCGCCCCGCCGGGAGGCACCTTCCCCGGCACGGCACACGTCACGCGTCCGGATCCGTTCCGTCCGCCGGCGGCCCGTGCGGGGGTGTGCGCCACTCGTACGGGGTGTGCGCAGTTCACCACGGCGGGTGACGCCGCACCCGTGGGCCCGCCGACCTCCGGGGACCGAGAACCGGAGCCGGTGGACAGGGCTCGCCCACCATCCGCGTCGGGGCGAGCCCGGTCCGCGTGTCCGGCGCGCCCCCGACGCCGGATGTCCGGCGACCCACCGGGCATGTTCCCTCCAGGGGGGCCGGGGCTTCCTCAGGGAGCACGGCATGGAGAAGATCGTCGTATGAGCGACATCGAGGACCCCGTCCTGCTGCACACCGCCGGCCGAGCCGCCCACATCACGCTCAACCGGCCGAGGGCGATCAACGCCCTGAACCACGCGATGGTGCGCCGGATCGACGACGCGCTGAGCGCATGGGAGCGCGACCCGGCCGTCGAGACCGTCGTCGTCTCCGGGGCGGGGGAGCGCGGACTGTGCGCGGGCGGCGACATCCGCGCCGTCCACGACGACGCCCGCGACGACGACGGCACCGCCTCGGCCGCCTTCTGGCGCGACGAGTACCACCTCAACGCACGCATAGCCCGCTATCCCAAGCCCTACGTCGCCGTGATGGACGGCATCGTGATGGGCGGCGGGGTCGGCGTCTCCGCGCACGGCAGTGTCCGGGTGGTCACCGAGCGGTCGAGGATCGCGATGCCCGAGACCGGCATCGGCTTCGTGCCGGACGTCGGCGGCACCCACCTGCTCGCCCGCGCCCCGGGCGGACTGGGCACCCATCTCGCCCTGACGGGCGCGCAGATCGGCGCCGGGGACGCGGTGCTGTGCGGGCTCGCCGACCACTACGTACCGTCCGTGTCGCTCCGTCAGTTCATCGACGACCTCGCGGACCTGCCCGTCCGGGCAGCCCTGGACCGTCATGTACAGCCCTTGCCGGCGGGGGAGTTGGCGGGCCACCGGGCGTGGATCGACAGCTGCTGCGCGGCCGACACCGTCGAGGAGATCGTCCGACGGCTGTTCGCCCACGGCGACCCGGCGGCGAAGGAGACCGCGGAGACCCTGCTGGCCAAGTCGCCCACCGCGCTCAAGGTCACCCTGGCCGCCCTGCGCCGCGCCCGGCGGCTCGGCACGCTGGAGCGGGTGCTGGAACAGGAGTACCGCGTCTCCTGCGAGGCCCTGACCACACCCGACCTGGTCGAGGGCATCCGCGCCCAGGTCATCGACAAGGACCGCAACCCGCGTTGGTCGCCGGCCACTCTCGCCGAGGTCACGGCGGCCGACGTGGAGCGCTTCTTCGCCCCGCTCGGCGAGCGTGAACTCGGGCTTCCCGGGCCCAGAACGGCCACGGAGGCGGCGTGCGGACCGGAACCGACGCGGTGATTCGGGCCACTTGGCCGTGGAGAGCGCCATCACGCCAGGTGGGGCGGTATTGGCCCGCGGCCCGACACGCGGTACCGTCGCTCTGATATTTGACGACGGCGAGACGGAAGCCGGTGAGAATCCGGCACGGTCGCGCCACTGTGGACGGTGTACCCCGAAGGGGCGCACCGCGAGTCAGACCCGTGGCCGTCGTCATGTGCACCACCGAGATGGGACGCGAACTCCCAGAGGAGGTCTTGCCATGGCGCAGCATGTCGCCCAGCCGACTACCAGCACGCCCGTCGTACCCGCCAAGTTGCCGCTGAAGGACATCGCCCCCTGGGCTGTCTTCTTCGGCGTCCTGATGCTGGTCCTGCTGTACTTCGTCGGCGCGGAGCAAGGCGCGACCGCCGTCGTCTCCGGCGAGGACGTTCACGAGTGGGTGCACGACGCCCGCCACCTGCTCGGCTTCCCCTGCCACTGACCCGAGGGGAACCCCAGCACACCCATGAACTCCGCAACGGTAAGAAATCTGCTCGTGCGGGGCATGCTCGCCGGCCTCGGTGCCGGCGTGCTCGCCCTGATCGTCGCCTACTTCCTCGGTGAGCCGAACGTCGACAGCGCGATCGGCTTCGAGGAGTCCCATGCCGCAGGCCACGAGCACCACGAGGTGGAACTCGTCTCCCGCAGCCTCCAGTCCACCGCCGGCCTCGCCACCGGCGTGCTGATCTACGGGGTGGCCTTCGGCGGCATCGCCGCCCTCGCCTTCTGCTTCGCCCTCGGTCGCGTCGGCCGGTTCACCCCGCGGGCCACGGCCCTTCTGCTGTCGGGGACCGCCCTGCTCGCCGTGTACGTCGTGCCGTTCCTGAAGTACCCGGCCAATCCGCCCGCGGTCGGCGACGCCGACACCATCGGCAAGCGGACCACCCTGTACTTCCTGATGATGGTGCTCGGCGTGCTGCTCGCGGTCGCCGCGGTGATCCTGGGCAAGCGGCTCGCACCGAGGCTGGGCACCTGGAACGCCACCGTCGTCGCCGTCCTCGGCTTCGTGCTCGTCATCGGGCTGGCCTACGAGTTCCTGCCGACCGTCAACGAGGTGCCGAGCGACTTCCCGGCGGCCCTGCTGTGGCGGTTCCGCCTGTCCGCCCTCGCCATGCAGATCACGCTCTGGGCAGGCTTCGGCCTCGTCTTCGGCGAACTGGCCGAACGGCTGCTGCACCCCAAGCCCGCCACGGTGACCGCGGGCACGCCGGTGGTCGCCCCCCAGTGACCTGACCGGCATCACGACCCGGCGAGAGGGCCCACGGAACCATTCCGGGGGCCCTCCCGCGTCCGCGGGCCCGTCCCGTCGGTGGTCCTGGTCCTCCCGACAACCGAGGACCTGGTCGCCCTTACGATCGAGTCCGCCGGCATGGCCCGCGTTCCGCTCGCGGGCACCGGCCGGATCCCCGGGGAGGGACTGTGATCGCCGTAGTCGGCGCCGGACTCATGGGCGCGGCCACCGCCTGGCAACTGGCCCGCAGGGGCCACGAGGTCACGCTCGTCGAGGCGTACGACGTCGGCCACCGGCACGGCAGCTCGCACGGGAGCTCACGGATCTTCCGGCGGGCGTACGCCGACCCCTTCTACGTACGACTGACCGGGCAGGCGTACGAGCAGTGGCGGGAGCTGGAGGACGACAGCTCGACCCCCTTGCTGCGCACGACCGGTGGGCTCGACATGGGCGAGGACCACGACCCGAAGGCGATCGCCGATCTCCTCGGTGCGGCCGGAGTGCCCCACGAACTCCTCGGCGCGGAAGCCGCCGCGGAGCGCTGGCCGTACATCCGCATCACCGGTCCCGTGCTCCACCACCCGGACGCGGGCGTGGTCCACGCCGACGAGACCGTCGGGGCCTGCGTACGGCGGGCGATCGACCACGGGGCGCAGGCGGTCATCGGCGCCCGCGTCACCGGCATCGACGTCCGGGGGAGCGGAAAGGCGCGGCTGCACACCGACGACGGCCGCGAGATCGTCGCCGACACGGTGGTGGTCGCGGCCGGCGCGTGGCTGCCCGAGCTGGGACTGCCCGTCGCCCTGCCACCGCTGCGGGTGACCCAGCAGCAGGTCTTCCACTTCCGGCAGCGGGACCCGTCCGTCCAGTGGCCGACCCTGATCTGGGACGGAGAGCTGCACCTCTACGGCCTGCCGTCCGGGAGCGACGGGGGTCCGCTCCCCGCGGTCAAGGTCGCCGAGCACGACCGCGGCACCCCGGCCACCGCCCGCACCCGCAGCGGGGTCGTGGATCCCTCGTCGCGGGCCCGGGTGAGCGGGTTCGTACGCGACCGCCTCCCGGGTCTCGAGCCCGACCCGGTCGCCGAGGCGACCTGCCTCTACACCACCACCCCGGACGAGGACTTCGTACTGGACCGCCACGGTCCGCTCGTCGTCGTCTCCCCGTGCTCCGGACACGGCGCGAAGTTCGCGCCGCTCATCGGCGCGATGGCGGCCGACCTCGCCACCGGCCGCGCCGAGCCGCATCCCCGCTTCCGCCTGGGACGCACGGCATAGGATGCGCCGGTGAGCGGGCCCGCCGGACACCGTGGTCCGGACGGCGCGGCTCGTGAAACCGGCGGAGGGCCTTCGGCGAGGAACCCCGGTACCGCGAGTTCCGGCATGGGGCCATCGTCTCCTGGCTCACATCGAATCGGTATGTGCATCGAAATCGGTGTTCAGCTTCCAGGGGAGAGCGCGAGGAGCAGGGTCCGGCCGCGGGACCGGTGCTCGTGATCGCGCGGAGCACGCCCGGCGCAGCATGGAATTGTTCAGGCCTCCCACGTGCTGTTGTATCCACAGAGGCTGGGACGGCGACGGTGTGCGAGTGAGCGGCGCACGGGGCCGAGGCGAGAGAGACGGAAGGTGCTGAGATGGCAGCGCAGACACAGAGGGCCGTACTTGCGGGCGGATGTTTTTGGGGGATGCAGGACTTGATCCGCAGGCTCCCGGGCGTGACGGCGACCCGGGTCGGGTACACCGGGGGTGACGTACCGAACGCCACGTACCGCGACCACGGCACTCACGCGGAGGCCATCGAGATCCTCTTCGACCCCGAGAAGACCGACTTCCGCACGCTCCTGGAGTTCTTCTTCCAGATCCACGACCCGAGCACCAGGAACCGCCAGGGCAACGACATCGGCCTCAGTTACCGCTCGGCGATCTACTACGTGGACGACGAGCAGAAGCGGATCGCCGAGGACACCATCGCGGACGTGGACGCCTCCGGACTGTGGCCGGGCAAGGCCGTCACCGAGGTCGAGCCGGTGGGCCCCTTCTGGGAGGCCGAGCCCGAGCACCAGGACTACCTGGAGCGCTACCCCGAGGGCTACACCTGCCACTTCCCCCGCCCCGGATGGCGACTTCCGGCCCGCACACAGGGCTGAACCACCCCGTCGTCGGCACCGGCAGAGACGTCGTCCCGTGCCCGCGCGGCACCCCGGCAGGCCCCGGACACCACTCCAGGGCCTGCCGTTCGGCGTCAGGGACGTCCCACGGCGGTGGCCGGATCCCCGCGGCCGGCCTGATGTGCCGAGTGGTCCACGAGGAACCCGACCTCGCCGGCGTCCCCCGGAACTGGTGCCGCTGCTCACCGCGTGCCTGGCGAAGGACCCGGCCGTGCGTCCGACGGCGGCCCGACCGGAGTCCGTGGTGGCCGGGGCCAGGACTCTGGTCATGCAGCAGGACGGCAACCTCGTGATCTACGACCAGGACGGCAAGGCGCGCTGGGCCGCGGTGACCAGCGGTGCGGGCAACTCCGCACGCTTCCAGGCGGACGGCAACCTGGTCGTCCACAAGAGCGGCGGGCAGCCCCTGTGGTCCTCGCAGACCAGCGGCAACCAAGGAGCGGTCCTCGTGTTCCAGGCCGACGGAAATGTTCTGATCAAGTCCGGGGACGCCGTGCTGTGGGCCGCGGGCACGGAGGGCTGACCGGGTCCTCAAGGGCCGCTCTCGCCTTCGGGTCGCGCCTCGATCTTCCGCAGCAGTTCCAGCAGCGCCTCTCGCTCCGTCTCCGCCAGGCCCTCGAAGCACTCCGAGAGCACCGAGTTCGCCACCTCATGGCCCGCCTTGAGCACCCGCTCCCCCTCGGGGGTGAGGTGATGCTCGAGACGTCGGCCGTGCCCGGGGCGCCGGTCCACCAGCCCCTGCGCCACCAGCCGTCCGGCGAGCGTGCCGAACGCCTGCTCGCTCTGGAACGTGGCCGCCGCCAGCTCCCGTGCGCTGACGCCCGGCGTGCGGCCGATGGCCCGTAGCGCGTCCCACTGCGCGAGCGTGCTGCCGACGGACGCGAGCCGGCTGTCGAGCGCTCGGTGCTGGCGGTACTGGACGGCCTTCACGGCCCTTCCGAGAATCTGCGGTTCAACGGGCATGCCCATCAGGCTAGCATCCTGACTAAGCTTGCTTATATAAACATCTTTAGTTAGTGTTCCGGTCATGACTTCGGAACTGACGCTCACTGAATCCGGTCCCGCCGCCGGCCGCCCCGTCCTCGTCCTGCACGGCGGTGGTGGTCCCGCCACGGTCGCCCCGATCGCCGAGCACTTCGCCGCGACCTCCCCTACCCTGCTGCCCACCCACCCGGGCTGGAACGGCACCCCCCGGCCCGACGGCCTCACCGTCGTGGCCGACCTCGCCGCCGCCTATCTCCGCCTCCTGCGCGACCGCGACCTGTCCGACGTCCTGGTCGTCGGCTCCTCGCTCGGCGGCTGGATCGCCGCCGAGCTGGCCACTGCCGACACGCAGGGCCTGATCAGCGGCATCGTGCTGATGGACTCGGTCGGCATCGAGGTCGACGGAGAACCGATCCGGGACTTCTTCAGCCTCGACCCGCGAGGCGTCGCCGAGTACGCGTACCACGACTCCGATCGCTTCTACGTCGACCCGGCGACCGTCCCGGCCGAGCGACTCGCCGTCCTCCGGGGCAACATGGCGGCCCTGCGCGTCTTCTCCGGCGGCCCCGCCATGAGCGACCCCACCCTCCGCCCCCGCCTCGCGGCCGTCACCGCCCCCACCCTCGTCCTGTGGGGCGAGAGCGACCGCATCGCGACCCCGGCATACGGCAAGGAGTACGCCGCCTCGTTCGCGAACGCCCGCTTCGAAGTCGTGGCGGAAGCGGGCCACTTGCCCCATCTCGAACAGCCCGCGCGTACCTTCGCCCTGCTCGATGGCTTCGCCGCGGAGACCGGGCGCCGCTGAGGGGTGGCCGGCGGGTCACGAGCGAAGCGGTCGACCGGCCGGGGGGTTCGACTTCAGCCTTTCGAACGCGGTGGGGGCCGGACGGTGCGGTATGAAGTCCTTGATCTGCAGAGCGCAGTCGGCCGGACTGCCGGTGTTCGTGTCGCACTCGATGTCGTAGAGGCCATGGGCGTGGACCTGGGTGATCTGGCGTGCGGCCAGCCCCGGTGGGCGGTCCCCGCGCTCCCGCTCGCGCCGCTCCAGTTCCGGCAGGGGGCAGTGCACCCCGACCAGGACCACGTCTTCGGGGGCGAACAGGGCGATGCAGTCGAGCAGGCGCCACGGTTCGCTCAGGACGTGATCCACCACGATGTTGTTGCCGCCCGCGGCCATGCCGGCGACCGCACGGTGGAAGCCCATCCAGGTGCGCCTGAGCACCGCGGGCAGTTCGTCCGGTGCGATGTCCCGCCGCGACCGCATGGCGTGGAAGGCGTCCACCGGCATGTGGAAGTACGTGTCGTCGAGGACGGTGAGCAGAGCCTTGGCGATGCTCGACTTCCCGGAACTCGACGTACCGTTCAGGAAGATGATCCTTCCGCCGGGTGTCCGCGGAGTTCTCACGGGGTTCGCGGCCTGGTGCTGTCGAGTCTCTGGCCGAGCTGTCATCGTCCTCCTCCGCTTCGTGCGCTGCCTGTATCCGATCATGACGGATGCTCGTCGTCGACCCGTACGGGCGCCCCCGGAAAGGTCGGGTCGCCTGGCCTGATGGAGCGTCAGGGAAGTCGGCACGTGGTCGACGTGAGTCCTGGAAGACCGCGCGATTCCTGCCTGACCGGCGAAAACGCCGATGGGGAGCCCGGGTTCGGCGATGGCCTTCCGCCGCGCCGCATGTTCCAAAGGAAAATGCCGGAGCCATGGCTTCCGGACGCTGCTTTCCGTAGCCTCAGGAGTACCTGAACCACCGTGCGCCGCACCGCATTTGATGCGCGTCAGTCGACAACGTGCCGAAGGGACAACGGTCATGGCCGTCGAGACCGAGGTTCTGAACGAACTGCGCCGGTTGCGTAACCGTGTGCCGGAGCTGACGGGAGCGTTGGCGGCCGGCGCCGACGGCCTCGTCCTCGCCGAGGACACGCCGGACGTGCAACCGGAGGGGCTGGCCGCGCTCACCGCGGCGGCGCTCGGGGTCGGGCTCCGGATGGTCGATCTCGCGGCCCGCGGCGAGTTCCGCGAGCTGCTGGTGCGCGGGGCCGGGGGCTACCTCGCGACGTACGCGGCCGGCCCGTCCGCCGTCCTGACGTTGCTCGCCGGCGAGCGGACCAACGTCGGCCGGCTGCACCTGGAGGGGCGGCGCAGCGGGGCGCGCATCGCCGAGCTGCTGGCGGCGCGGTCCATGGACGACGGGCCCGTCGTCCATGGCGGTGAGCCACCGGCTCCGCTGTTCCGCGGGCGGATCCTCGGCGCTCTGCCCATCCGCATCCCGCCGCAGTCCCGATACGAGCCCTGACGGATTCCGGCGGATTCCGGCCGACTCCGAACGGGAGCGGCTACGACCCGGTGGTCCGTCCGCGTCGTCCGCCGACCCCGCGCCGTCGGCCGCCGCCCCTTTCCGGGCCCGCACCGGTGCCCGACGAGGGGGTGCTGAACCCGCCGGGGACGAGACGCGGTGGCCCCACGGTCGGCGTCGCCGGCCCGGAGGGAGCCGGACGGTCCTGGGCCTCCCGCCCTCCACCCGCACCGGGACCCGCGGCACGGCCCGGCTCGAGACCCGCGTCCGGCGCCGGGTCCAAAACGCGGGGCGGTGGCGGCGCCGCGCGGTTCAGCACGCGTGCGTGGGGCAGCAACGGGGCGCAGGCGGCGCAGACTTCGCTGAGCATCCACACCTGACCGACCACCGGGTCGTGCCGCAGGACGAGGACGACCGAACCCGCGCAGGCGACCCGGGTGCCCTCGTGCGGCGCGCACCCCTGGCGACGGCACCAGCAGGCGGCGTCGTGGTGCACCGCCGCCGCTCTGGCGTGCGCGGCCGCGTGGGCCACCGCGAAGCGGCGCAGGGCCGAGAGGTCCCGGGAGCGCGGCGGCATCACGCACGGCGAGGAGCAGGTGACCGACGCGGTGCGGTCCCGGTGCCCGACCACACGGATCGTCCAGCAGCGGCCCGGACGGCGGGCCGAGGGGGCGTCAGGGTGCATGAGAGCCAAAGCACATGTCCTTAGTGGGGGAGGGCGATGGGCGAATGGGGGAGCGGTCCGGGAAGGGTCCCGCACGGCCCGGCGAAAAGTGACCTCGCTCACAGCATGCCCGTGGCCCCCGCGGACCATTCGCGCTGTGCCCCTCCGGCCGACACACCGCCTGTCGGTCCGTACCTCTAAGCTCCCTCCATGAGCACAGCGGAACCCCACAGACGCGTCGTCGACGGTCGTTTCGAGCTGGTCGGGCGACTCGGCGGCGGAGGCATGGGCCTGGTGTGGCGGGCCCACGACCTGGCGCTGCGCCGGGACGTGGCCGTGAAGGAGGTGCGGCCCCCGGACCCGGACCTCGCCGAGTACGACCCCGAGGGCGCCCGGACGCTGCGCGAGCGCGTCCTGCGGGAGGCCCGCGCGCTGGCCCGCGTGCACCACCCCAACGTCGTCACGATCCACCACATCGTCGACGGCGGCGAGAACACGTATCCGTGGATCGTGATGGAGCTGGTCGAGGGCGGCTCCCTCCAGGACCGGCTCGACCGGGGCGTGATGACACCGGCCGAGGCCGCCGGCCTGGGCCGCGAGGTGCTGTCCGCGCTGCGCGCCGCGCACGCCGTCGGCATCGAGCACCGCGACGTGAAACCCGCCAACGTCCTGCTCCGACCCGACGGGCGGCCCGTGCTCACCGACTTCGGTATCGCCGCCGTCCGGGAGTCCGCCAGTCTCACCGCCACCGGCGCCGTCATCGGCTCGCCCGACTTCATGGCGCCGGAACGGGTCAGCGGCAAGGAGGGCGGCCCCGCCGCCGACCTCTGGTCGCTGGGGATGCTGCTGTACGTCGCCGTGGAGGGCCACCATCCGCTGCGCAGGGCGAGCACGCTCGCCACACTGGCCGCCGTGCTCGGCGAGGACGTGCCCGAGCCGCGCCGGGCCGGACCGCTGACGGGTGTCCTCAAGGGGCTGCTCGTCCGGGACCCGCAGGCCCGCCCCGACGCGGCGGAGGTCGACCGGATGCTCACGGCCGTGACCGGGGACGCACCCGGTCCGCCGCGGCCGGCGCCGGCGCCGGTCCTGCACGCCCCGCAGACCTCCTACCCCCTCGCCCCGCCCGCGGCCGCCGACGTCACCCCCGCCCCGCCGCACACCACCGCCCCGACCCGAGGGCGCCGCACCCGGGGCGGGGCCGTCTCCGGAGCCGTCCTCGGCACGGCCCTGACGGGTGTTCTGGTGTGGACGCTGCTCCCGAACACGGACGACGGCGGCACCAAAGGCGCGGCCACACCGACGCCGTCCGTGTCGCAGAGCGCCCGGCAGACATCCTCCGGCGGCTCGTCCGGCGGCTCGTCCGGCGGGGTCGCGGCCGCGGAGAAGGCCGACCTGCTCAGCGAGAAGGGCCTCAGGACGGCCGTGGCGAAGCTGACCGCCGCCATGGGCGGGGCGAAGGTCACCAGCCTCGTGGTGTACGGGGAGTACGCCATCGCCGACGCCTCCGTCGCCGGCCACCCGAAGCTCTACGACCGGTACATGTACCGGGGCGGCGACGTGGCGGTGAAGGACGGGCCGGGCGGCACCGTCATGACCGGTGCGATCCCCGTCGACCTGGACGTCTACGACTGGGACGCCGTGCCCGCGCTGCTGGCCAGGGCCACGAAGCTGCTGGGCGTCGACGAGCCGACGAGCCGCTACCTGGTGATCAACCCGGGCTCCACCGTCTTCGACAGCGAGCCGACGATGAGCGTCTATCTGTCCGACGACTACGGCAGCGCCTACCTCCGGGCCGATACGCAGGGCAGGGTGATCGAGACCCATCCGCGCGACGACGGCTGACTCCCGGCCGCCTGTTCGCGGGTGAAGGTGCCGAGGCCGGTCTCGTCGAACGCCTCCACGGTGACCCGGGTCGCCTTGCCGTCCCGGTCGCCGTGGAAGGTGACGCCGGACAGGCCGACGGCGTTCTCACCGACGGTCCGGAAGCTGAACGTGTCCCCGTCGTAGTGGGTCAGCCGGAACGTCGTCGGCTTCGGGCCCAGCCGCATGGAGAGTTCGCCGCCGGACGCGGAGACGGTCAGCGGACCGTAGAAGCTGTTGGCGTACGTCCCGGTGTACGCGGCGTCGGGGCGGGCGGCGGCCGCGTCCGCGGGCGGCTCGGAGTAGTCGGTGGGCGAGATCTCCGCCTGTTCCTGCTGCGCGTAGACCTTCCCGATCAGGTCGAGCCAGTCGGCCGTGGCCTTCCCGTGCTCGGCGGTGTCGAAGAAGCTCTCCGCGATGGCGTCGGGGAGCCCGAGCGGCTTGCCGTTGGTGAGGACCACGATGCCCAGTTGTTCCGCGGGAAGCATGGTGACGTTGGTGTTCGCGCCGAGGGCGAAGGCGCCCGAGTGGCTCAGGCGCAGGCGGCCCAGGTCGTCGTAACCCACGTTCCAGCCGAGGCCGTAGAAGCCCGTGCGGCCGGCCGGCGCCTGCGGGGGATTGGAGACGATCGCCGGGAGGTGGGTGCGCTCGAGCGGCTCGGCCGGGATGATCTGCTCGCCGTCGAGCTTGCCGTTCGCCAGCTGGAGGCGCAGCCAGCGGGACATGTCGCGGGCGGAGGAACTGGCGCCGCCCGCCGGGGCCTGGGCGTCGGCGTCGCGCACGTACTGGGCCCGCCAGGTGCCGTCGGGGGCCTTCACATGCAGGTCCGCCCGGTTCTTCGCGGCCTCGTAGTCGGCGAAGAGGGAGCTGGTGGAGTCCATGCCCGCGGGCTTGTAGAGGGTGTCCTCGGAGAGCTTCTCCCAGGTGGTGCCCTCGGCGTCCGCGACCGCCTGACCGGCCGCCGTCGGGCCGTAGTTGGTGTAGGCGTAGGAGGCGCGGAACGGGGCCAGTGGCTCGTGCCGGAGGTGGTCGAGGATGTACGTGCGGCCGTAGCCGAGGTCCTCCAGCAGGTCGCCCGAGTGGTCGGGCAGGCCGCTGCGGTGCGCGAACAGATCGGCCACCGTGACGTTCCGCGTCACCCACGGGTCCTTGAGGGCGAAGCCGGGCAGGTGGGCGGCCACGGGATCGTCCCAGCCGATCTTCTCGTCGCCCTCGCCCACCGCTCCGGCGACGACGGTCGACGCCAGTGGCTTGGACAGCGACGCCAGCTCGAACACCGTGTCGGGGTCGATCCGGGCGGACCGACCCTCATGGCGGACGCCGAAGCCCTTCAGATAGACGACCCGGTCCTTGTACACGACGGCGACCGCGACCCCGGGCACGCCCGTCCGCTCCATCCCGTCCCGCACGATCCCGTCGAGCTTCCCCACGGCCGCGTCCACCTCCGCCGCCGTCAGCTGCGCGGGCGGCTGGGGCGGGGGAGCGGCGGCGAGGACACCGGGGACGACCAGGAGCGCGGCCGCTGCCAGGGCCGCCCGGGCCTTCCCTCGGTGGCGTGTCGTGGTCTGCCGAACACCCATGCAGACCATTGAACGCCTCGCCAGGGACGGTGTCCTGCCGAGTCGTGCGCGCGGCTCGGTGGTTTCGCGGTCCAGGGTTCGGCCCCGCTGTCGCCGACCGCGATCCCGGCGCTCGTCGACGGCCGGGACCTCGCCGCCCGCGGTCCGCACCGCATCGCGGTCCGCACCGCATCGCCGTCCGCACCGCATCGCCGTCCGCACCGCATCGCCGTCCGCACCGCATCGCCGTCCGCACCGCACCGCCGTCCGCACCGCATCGCGGTCCGCGCCTCAGTGCGGGAAGGCGCGCGGCTGTCGCAGCCGGGGGAGTCCGTCGCGGAACTCCTCGATGCGGGAGCTGATCTGGCGCATCAGGACCGTGCCGTCGAGGCGGTCGAGGTAGAGGTTGCGGCGGGCCAGACCGGGCGCGTCGACGCAGAAGTAGAGCGCCATGAGCGGATTGACGAACAGTTCGCTGTCCTTGGTCCGCTCGGTGAACCGGACGTCGCCGAAGGCGCCGCGTACGGCGGCGGCGACGGAGCCGTTGACGATGCTCGGGTGGCCCGGGGTACAGGCCTGGGCGTCGGCCACGGCGTCCAGGTAGAGGGCCCCCTCGGTGCTGTGGTGCGACAGGGAGAACGCGCCGAGGTAGGCGTTCTCGCGGTCCAGCGCGGCCAGGTTCTCCAGGACCAGGGAGTGGTTCACCCCGTGGTGGGCGTCCACGCCGAAGCCGAGACAGGCCACCAGCCTCTGGGGGACGTCGTCGAGGTCGCGCACGGCGGCCAGGCTGGCCATGTCCTCCTCGGGCGTGCCCAGCCCGTGCTCGTCGCCGCGCATCAGGATGTCCGTCCCGCCGTCCACCAGGACGACGGCGTCCACCCCGCCCAGGTGGTCGAGGAGCGCCCGGTAGGCGGCCCGCAGGGGTTCCACGCCGGTGCGCGGGAAGGCGTACACCGTCGAGGGGAGGTCGTGCCGGTCGAGCCAGCGGGCCAGGGTGCGCTCGGGGAAGTAGTCGCCGCGGATGGCTATGTCGGGGCGGATGGCGGCGACGTCCGGCTGGAGCCAGACCTCGGAGGGCAGCCCGTACAGGTCGGCGAAGGAGAGGTTGGCCAGGTGGACCTCCTTGCCCGCCGAGCGCAGGGCGAGCGCCAGCGGCAGGCCCGCGTACACGTCGAAACCGCCGCCCGCACCGGCGACGAGCACCCGGCGCGCGTCGCGCAGCCGGGTGAAGAGGGGAGGCTCGTGGAGGGAGAACACCCCGGGACGCTAACAGGCGTCGATCATGCGGCCCAACAGAAATAACGCCAACGGAGCTGAGCCGTGCGCGAGTTGGGGTCCGGTCGGCCGACCGTGGCCGGAGTGGCCCGACGGTGGCGACCGAACCCCGCGCCCAGGACTACGCGCCGCTCTCCCGCAGCATGTCCTCACGCTCGACGATCTTCACGCGCTCGCGGCCCTGCGGCTCGCCCAGCGCCTTCTCGGCGGCGTCCAGCTTGTACCAGCCCTCCCAGGTGGTGAAGCGGACGTCGCGCTCGGTGAGGAACGCCTCCACTGCCGCCGGTTCGGGCGAGGCGGGCGTGTGCAGACGGCCGCCTGCGTGGTCGGCCAGCAGGTTCGACACCGTCTCGTTGGCGTCGCCCTTGGTGTGGCCGATGAGGCCGACCGGACCGCGGCGGATCCAGCCGGTGACGTACGTCGACTGCAGGTGCTCGCCGGACTCCTGTATGACGCGGCCGCCCTCGTCCGGGACCGTGCCCGAGTCGAGGTCCCAGGGCAGCTTCGGGAGCTTGTCGGAGAGGTAGCCGACGGCGCGGTAGATCGCCGTGACGTCCCAGTCCTTGAACTCGCCGGTGCCCTTGACGTTGCCGGTGCCGTCGAGGGCGGTGCGCTCGGTACGCAGACCGACGACCTTGCCGTCCTCGCCGAGGATCTCGGCCGGCGACTCGAAGAAGTGCAGGAACAGCTTGTGCGGGCGGTCGCCGACGTCGCGGATCGCCCAGTTCTCCAGCGTCTTGGCGACCATGTCGGCCTGCTTGTTGCCGCGCCGCGTGGCGATCGAGCCGTCGTCGTAGTCGATGTCCTCGGGGTCGACGATGACCTCGATCGTGGGGGAGTGGTCGAGCTCCCGCAGCTCCATCGGGGAGAACTTCGCCTGCGCCGGGCCACGGCGGCCGAAGACGTGGATCTCCAGCGCCTTGTTGGCCTTCAGACCCTCGTAGACATTGGCCGGGATCTCCGTGGACAGCAGCTCGTCGGCCGTCTTGGCCAGGACGCGGGCCACGTCGAGGGCGACGTTGCCGACGCCGAGGACCGCGACCTTCTCGGCCTCGAGCGGCCAGGTGCGCGGCACGTCCGGGTGGCCGTCGTACCAGGAGACGAAGTCCGCGGCGCCGTAGGAGCCGTCGAGCTCGATGCCGGGGATCGACATCTCGCGGTCGGCCGTCGCGCCGGTCGAGAAGATCACCGCGTCGTAGAAGGCGCGCAGGTCGTCCAGGCTGATGTCGGTGGGGTAGTCGACGTTGCCGAAGAGGCGGATCTGCGGCTTGTCGAGGACCTGGTGCAGGGCGTTGACGATGCCCTTGATGCGGGGGTGGTCCGGAGCGACGCCGTAGCGGATCAGGCCGAACGGGGCCGGCATGCGCTCGAAGAGGTCGATGGAGACACCCGGGTCGGCGGCCACATCGGACTTGAGCAGCGCGTCGGCGGCGTAGATCCCGGCGGGGCCGGCTCCGACAATGGCTACCCGCAGGGGGCGGGGCATGATCAGGTTCCCTTCGAGTGGCGACAGATCGACTCGGGGGAAGCCTAAACTAAGGCAAACCTTACCCGGTACGCGGGTCCGGTCTATGGACTCATAAACATCATTTATGAGTGGAGCGGCGGCCGACTCACCTCACGGCAGCGGCTGTTCGGCCCAGATGACCTTGCCCTTGGCGGTGTAGCGGGTGCCCCAGCGTTCGGTCAGCTGCGCCACGAGGAACAGGCCGCGGCCGCCCTCGTCGGTCATGGCCGCGTACCGCAGGTGCGGTGAGGTACTGCTGCCGTCGGCGACCTCGCAGATCAGGGTGCGGTCACGCAGCAGACGGACGCCCACGGGGCCGTTGCCGTAGCGGATCGCGTTGGTGACCAGTTCGCTCAGGATCAGTTCCGTCGTGAAGGACAGCTCCTCCAGGTCCCAGCGCGCCAGCTGACGTGCCACTGCCGCCCGCACCTCGCCGACCGCCGCCGGGTCCACCGGCACCTCCCACTCGGCGACCCGGTCGGCGCCCAGCGCCCGGGTGCGCGCGACGATCAGCGCGATGTCGTCGCCCGGGCGGGGCGGCAGAAGGGCGTCCAGGACGGCCTGGCAGGTCCCCTCCGGCGGGCCGTCGGAGGCCCGCGCCAGGGCGGTGCGCAGCAGCTCCAGACCGGTGTCGATGTCCCGTTCCCGGTCCTCCACCAGCCCGTCGGTGTACAGCACCAGCGAGCTGCCCTCGGCCAGCTCCAGCTCGACCGTCTCGAAGGGCAGCCCGCCCAGTCCGAGCGGGAGTCCGGCGGGTACCTCGAGGTACTCGACCCGGCCGTCGGGGTGCACCAGCGCCGGCGGCGGATGCCCGGCCCGGGCGATCGTGCAGCGCCGGGAGACCGGGTCGTAGATCGCGTACAGACAGGTCGCCCCGGAGACGGGCGCGTCGGTGCTGTCGTCCGCCTCGTCCTGGTCGATGCGGGCCACCAGCTCGTCCAGCAGACCGAGGAGTTCCTCCGGGGCCAGGTCCAGGGCGGAGAAGTTGTGCACCGCGGTGCGCAGCCGCCCCATGGTGGCGGCCGCGTGCAGGCCGTGGCCGACCACGTCGCCGACGACGAGGGCGACCCGGGCCCCGGACAGGGGCAGCACGTCGAACCAGTCGCCGCCCACGCCCGCCTGAGCCGGCAGATAGCGGTAGGCGATGTCCAGGGCGTTCTGCTCGGGCAGGGTCCGCGGCAGCAGGCTGCGCTGGAGGGTGACCGCCATGCCGTGCTCGCGGGTGAACCGGCGTGCGTTGTCGATGGAGATCGCGGCCCGCGCCACCAGTTCCTCCGCCAGCACCACCTCGTCCGGGTCGAACGGATCGGGTCGTTCCGACCGCCAGAAACTGACCACGCCCAGAATCAGGGACCCTGCCCGCACGGGCACGGTGATCAGCGAGTGGATGCCGAACTCCACGACCTGTTCGGTGCGTTCGAGGTCCTGGGCACGCCAGCCCGGCGCCTGGGCGAGATGCGCCTCCAAGACCGCCCGCGCCTCGCCGAGACTGTGGGCCTGCGGGGCGGAGTCCACGAACCGGATCCGCTCGCCCACCGCGTACAGCGGCGCGCCCTTGCGGACCGCGCTCACCGCCGTACGCCGCAGCGTGCCCCGGGCCCCCGGCTCCTCGCCCTCCAGGACGGCGTCGAACAGATCCACGGTCGCGAAGTCCGCGAACCTCGGCACGGCCAGTTCCGTCAGCTCCTCGGCGGTCCGGGTGACGTCCAGGCTGGTCCCGATGGCCACTCCGGCCGCGTACAGCATGTCGAGGCGCTCGCGGGTCGCCTCCGCCCGGCCCGACAGGGCGCGCAGCTCCGTGGAGTCGCGCAGGGTGGCGACGCTGCCCGCCGGTCCGCCCGCCAGGTCGGTGGGCCGCTGGTTGATCGCCAGCAGCCGCTCTCCGACCAGGTGCACCTCGTCGGTGACCATCCGCCCCGAGGCCAGCAGTTCGGCGGTGTCCCGGTCGAGTCCCAGATCGAGGACCTGACGCCGTTCGGCGTCCGGGGGCAGGTCGAGCAGGCGTTGTGCCTCGTCGTTGGCGAGCAGCAGGTCGCCCTCGCCGCCGACGATGATCACCCCTTCCCGTACGGAGTGCAGGACGGCGTCGTGGTGCTCGTACATCCGGGTCATCTCGCGCGGGCCCAGGCCGTGGGTCTGGCGCAGCAGACGGCGGCTGACCAGCGCCGTGCTCGCCGTGGCCAGGGCGAGGGCGACCGCGGCGCTGCCGAGGACGAGCGGCAGCTGCCGGTCGGCGTTGCCGCCGACGTGCGCGGTGGTGATCCCGGACGACACGAGCCCGACCACGGTCCCGTCGGCCGTCTTCACCGGCACCACCGCCTGGACCAGTCGGCCGATGGTCCCGTCGACCTCCTCGACCACGATTCCGCCGTCCAGCGCCGGCTGGATGTTCCCGACGAACTTCTTGCCGATGCGGTCCGGCTTGGGATGCGTGTAGCGGATGCCCTCGGTGTTCATGACGACGAGGAAGTCCATGTCGGACGCCTTGCGGGCCGCCTCGGCCTTGGGCTGGAGCACGGCCGTCGGATCGGGGGCGTTCAGCGCCTCGACGATGCCGGGCGAGTTGGCGAAGGTCTGCGCGACCGCGACGGAGCGGTTACGGGCCTCCTGGGTGGTGTCGTGACGCACCTGGAGCAGCAGCGCCACCACGGCGGCCACGACCAGCAGCAGCACGATGACCACTTGGAGGACGAACACCTGCGCGGCGAGACTGCGCCCGCCCAGTGCGGACTCAGGCGTGCGCCGGACCAGTGGGCCCCGGGGACGACGGGCCGGCCGGGCATCCGAGCGCCCCAGGAGTCGGACCATGTGCCATGTCTACACTGCCGGGCCGCGCGAGGCGAGAGGCGTCACGCACGGTCACGGGGCGTGTCCCGCACGCTTGCCGTGGGTGACTTCCGCCGCCCGCCGGGTGGCCAGCAGCAGCGCGATGTCGTCCGCCCGGTCCGCGGCCTGCCGGGCCGTCGCGGTGAGCCGGTCGGCGACGTCCGCGAGGGTACGGCCGCGATGATGGTCGGCCGCGGGCCCGCCGGCGTCGGTCTCGGCCGCCGGCCGCCCGTCGCCGGCCCCCGCCAGGGCCAGGCGCAGCGTCGTGATGCCGTCGTCGATGTCGTGACCGGGCCGCTCGACCAGTCCGTCCGTGTAGAGGGCGAGGATCGCGCCCGGCTCCAGGCGCAGCTCCGTCACCGGGTAGTGGGCGCGCGGGTCCACCCCGAGCACCACACCGCCGGCCAGTTCCACGACCTCGGTTCGGCCGTCGGGGTGGCGCAGCAGCGGCGGCAGGTGCCCGGCGCGGACCGCCCGGGCCAGACCGGTGGCAGGGTCGAGCCGGACGTAGCAGCAGCTGGCGAACTGGCCGGGGTCCAGGTCGATGAGGAGGTGGTTCGTGCCGCCCATGACCTCCTCGGGCGGCCGGTCGCCCAGCGCGAACGCCCGCACCGCGCTGCGCAGCTGACCCATGGTGGCCGCCGCCTGCACACCGTGCCCCTGCACGTCCCCGATGACCAGGGCCAGTCCGTCCCCGGCCTCCACGACGTCGTACCAGTCGCCGCCCACGTCCATGCCCTCGGTGCCCGGCAGATAGCGCCCCGCGGTCTCCACGCGCGCGTGCTGCGACAACCGGCGGGGGAGGAGGGCCTGCTGGAGCCCTCGGGCGAGGGCGGCCTCGGTGTCGTAGCGCTGGGCCTTCTCCATCGCGTGGGCGATCAGCCCGGCGAGCGCGGTCAGCACCGTGCGCTCCTCGGAGCCGAAACTGCGTGGACGGTCGAAGCCGAGGATGCACGAGCCGACCGGACGGCCCGAGGCGATCAGCGGGAGGAAGGCGCGGGCTCCCTCCGACGCGTCGAGGTCGATGCCCGGATAGGCGGCCGCCAGCTGCTGCATCGAGTCGAAGAAGAGCGGCCGGCCCGTGGTGAGGGTCTCCACGCCGGGCAGCCGGGTGTCCAGTCCCACCCCTTCGAAGGGGGCGAGGAAGCCTTCGGGGAAACCGGACTCCCACGCCAGGTACAGGTGCCGCTCCTGGAGCAGGTAGATGGCGAGCCGACGGCCGCCGAACGCGGGCAGCAGCTCCTGCATCACCACCGCCGACACCTGGCGGGCGGTCACCGCCTCCGTCAGCGCTATGGCCAGGGCGATGGGCCGGTAGAGCGGGGTGGTCGCGGTGGTGGTGTCGGGGGCGGTGGTGTCGGTCTCCGAGGGACCGCGGCCCGTGTCGTTCGGCAGGCGGTGCGCCGGGACCGCCTTGCAGGTGACGAGGTCCGCGCCCGGGTACAGGGACACGCGCAGCCAGTCGCCCTCGTACGGCCGGGGGACGGAGGAGGGGTCGGTGGTGACCGGAAGCCGCACATGGAAGTGCGCGGGCTCCGGCGACAGCAGGGCGCCGCGCAGATGCTCCTCGACCGTGGGCTGGTTCAGCCACGGCACGGCCTCCCACAGCGACCGGCCGACCAGCCGGTCCCGCGGCACGCCAAGGAGGTGCCCGGCCCGCGCGTTGGCGTAGACGACCAGCCCCAGCCGGTCGAGACAGAACACCCCCTCGGGGAGGAGGTCGGCGGCCCCGTCGGCGAGGGCGCCCGGGCCCGGATCGAGGAGGACGCCGGCGATGGGGCGGAGCATGGTCGAAGACGCGCCGGGGGCGTCGACCGGCCCGGTCGCCACGACCGTCGCGTCCCACAGCTCGAGGAGCCGCAGCCCGCCTTCGGTGGTGCGCACCTGGAGCGGCAGCGGCGGCGGCCGCCCCCGGGCCGTCCGGTGCAGCAGGCCCGGCAGCCGGTGGGCGTCCGTCGGGTCGACGGCCCGGGCCAGGGCGTCCAGCGTGCCCGGGAACTCGCCCGGCGGCAGACCGAGCAGGGCACGTGCCTGCTCGTCGAGCGTGACGACGTCGGTCGCCGGGTCCCAGGAGAACCGCCCGACCCGTCCCGGGGCCGGTCCGGCGGCGGGCGGCCGTACGCACAGCGGCCCCTCGTCCCAGGTGACGTCCTCGCCGTCCGCCCCGAGCCGCAGCAGGGCCGCTCCGAGGTCGTCCGCCACCGCCGTCAGCCGCTCACGCTCCGCCTGCACCTCCGCCGCGTCGGCCGCCGCCGGGCGCAGGACGGCCAGCACCCCGAAGGACCGCCCGTCCGCCACGACGGGCACGTAGAGCGAACCGAACTGGAACGGCAGTCCCGCCGCGAGCTGCGCGTAGTGGCGCATCATCTCGGTGGCGTTCGCCAGCACCACCGGCACACCCGTGCGGTACACGTCGGCCACCGGGAACGGCCGGTCCATGTGCACCCGCCACCAGGGGCGGAACAGCGGACCGGGCAGCCCCGCGAGGACCGCGAGACGCAGTTGCCGGGACGTGGCCGAGCACAGGTAGACGCCACCGGTGTGGCCGCCCGTCGCCCGCAGTGCGTCCGCCAGGGCCCCGGTCAGCAGCGCGGGCGGTGGCCCGGACGTCTTCCGCTCGTTTCCGGCGCTCCCAGTCATTCGGCCCTACCTCGTCCGTGCGCCGCCGCTTGGGTGACACAGCAAGAATGCGCCACACCTGGCCGGATGTGCATCCGCGCGACCTCGGCGAGAACGGGTCCGGGCGGGGTGACCGGCCCGCCCGGAGCGAGATCCTGGCGGTCGCCGGCTCCTCACGACTCAGCCGTACACGCCGCCGAACGAATGACACCCAGCTCAGCCACTGCCCGGCCCCGGCCGGCCCCGCCGGGCTCTCGGCCGACGGGCAGGTCACCGCGGCGCGGGCCGGACGGTGGCCGCGCCCCGTCGCGCCCGTCTCGGGGTAGCCCCGCTGCGGAGTACGGCCCGGCCGGACGAGAGCCGGTGGCCGGCCCCGCCGGGCTCTCGGCCGACGGGCAGGTCACCGCGGCGCGGGCCGCACGGTGGCCGCGCCCCGCCGAGCCCGTCTCGGGGTAGCCCCGCTGCGGAGTACGGCCCGGCCGGACGCGAGCCGGTGGCCGGCCCCGCCGGGCTCTCGGCCGACGGGCAGGTCACCGCGGCGCGGGCCGCACGGTGGCCGCGCCCCGTCGCGCCCGTCTCGGGGCAGGCCCGCCTCGGGGGCGGCCCGGCCGGGGCCGGCCCTGTCAGCCGGTGGTGGTGTGCAACGTGCTCTTGGCCAGCTCGTAGGCCGGGAGCATCGCCTCGTGCTCCGCGGTGTCCATGCCGCCCAGATGCAGGACGACGGGCCCCGCGGACGTGGTGACGGCGAGGGCGTGCTCCTGCTTCGTCTCCTCGAGGAGCTCGCTCGTGGTCACGTACTCGACCTCGGTGCCGGTGATGTCGCCCGCCTTCACGGTGCTGTACCGCGCCCCGCTCGCCCCCTGCTCGGCGGCCACGAAATCCTCGAGCACGGCACGCGCGTCGGTGTCGCCCGGCTCACCGGTCCACACCCGCAGGAACCCGATCTTCCCCGCGGGCTTGGCGTCGACCTCGCAGGCCATGGTGACCGGGCCCTGGCGCAGGAAGGCGTCGGCGAGGTCGGCGAGGTCGCCGGTGGCGGCGGACGCCTCCTCGGCGTCGACGGCCTTGGCCTTCCAGAACTCGGCGATGTCGAAGGTGACGGGAAGTTCGCAGGCGGACCCGGAGGCCCCGATGGACCCTCCGCGCTGCGCGACCTTCGCGCCCGTCGTCGCCGACGCCCCGGACGCCCCGGACGCGCCGTCCGAGTCGGCTTCTCCGGCCGCGCATCCCGTCATGAGCCCCGTCATAAGGGCCGCCAGCGTCAGCCCCTGCCCCATGTTCCCCACGGTCCCCGCCCCAAAGCGCACTGCTGTGTCCCCTCTCGACGCCGGCGCGATACCGGCGGAGCACTGTAACCGAGAGGGTCATGGCCCCCGCCACCGAGATTCCGACCAGGCGGCCGGGGCGAGGGAAGGTCCCGCCCCCGCCCCCTGTTGCAGCCCCTGAGACGGCAGAGCGGCCGGGGCCCGGAAAGGGGCCCCCGGGGGGCGGGGGGCGCGG